>CAUZBE010000227.1:0-5652 GCA_963577885.1 Alphaproteobacteria bacterium | reverse complement strand
TTCTGATTGCGCCCATGCTGACCTTTTCGTTGAGTTTGGTGGCATGGGCGGTGATCCCGTTTGACGAAGGCATGGTTGTGTCCGACATCAACGTGGGCATTCTTTATCTCTTCGCCATTTCCTCTCTTGGTGTCTACGGCATCGTCATGGCGGGCTGGGCCTCGAACTCCAAATACCCGTTTCTTTCGGCTCTGCGTTCGGCCGCACAGATGGTCAGCTACGAGGTCTCCATCGGTTTCGTGATCATTACCGTGCTGTTGTGCGTGGGTTCGTTGAATGTCTCGGATGTGGTGCGGGCCCAGGCCGACGGGGTCTGGTTTTTCATCCCGCTGTTCCCCATGTTCATCATCTTTTTCGTCTCGACCCTAGCCGAGACCAACCGCCATCCCTTCGATTTACCGGAGGCGGAGGCCGAACTAGTAGCCGGTTATCAGGTGGAATATTCCTCTATGACCTTTGCCCTGTTCTTCCTGGGTGAATATGCCAACATGATCCTGATGTCCGGCCTGACCGCGGTCCTGTTCCTGGGCGGCTGGCTACCGCCTTTTGATATTGCGCCTTTCAACTGGATACCCGGTCCGATTTGGTTTTTTCTGAAAATTTCGGTTCTGTTGTTCGTCTTCGTTTGGGTGCGGGCGACATTGCCACGCTACCGGTATGATCAGTTGATGCGCCTGGGGTGGAAAGTATTTCTGCCCTTTTCGTTGTTCTGGGTGGCGTTGACGGCGGGCGTGCTGGTGGCCTTCGATTTGGTGCCCCAGACATGAGCACCGCAATCATCAACGGGCGGGAGAGATAGTCCATGGGTTTCATGAGAAACAGCGCCCGCAGCCTGCTGCTGTGGGAAATTGTCGAAGGCATGGCGCTGACATTCAGCTACATGTTCCGCAAGCGGGTAACCATAAACTACCCTTATGAGAAAGGGCCGATCAGCCCGCGTTTTCGTGGCGAACATGCGCTGCGCCGATATCCAAATGGCGAGGAAAGATGCATCGCGTGTAAATTGTGCGAAGCGATCTGTCCGGCCCAGGCCATCACGATTGAGGCCGAACCCCGCGATGATGGCAGCCGCCGTACCACCCGCTATGACATCGACATGACCAAATGCATCTATTGCGGTTATTGCGAGGAAGCCTGCCCGGTGGATGCCATCGTCGAAGGCCCAAATTTTGAGTTCGCTACGGAGACCAGGGAAGAATTATTTTACGACAAAGATAAGTTACTGGCTAACGGCGAACGTTGGGAGCGCGAAATCGCGGCCAATATCGCCGCCGATGCGCCTTATCGCTAGGCCTGAATAAGAAGAATGGATACGCCTCGATGATCCTACAGGGACTGACATTCTATGCTTTCGCTGCCATCGCCGTCGCGGCCGCTGTGATGGTGGTATCGGCGCGTAACCCGGTGCATTCGGTGCTGTTTCTGATCGTGACCTTCTTTACCACCGCCGGTCTGTTCGTGCTAATCGGGGCCGAGTTCCTGGCCATGGTCCTGGTCGTGGTCTATGTGGGTGCCGTCGCGGTGTTGTTCATGTTCGTGGTGATGATGTTGGATATCAACTTTGTCGAGATGCGCGAGGGCTTCCTGCAATATATGCCCATCGGCGTGCTGGTGGGAATTATCCTGCTGGTCGAATTATTGATGGTCCTGGGCACCGCCTCCATGTCGCCGGCAGTCATGGCGTCTGGCACCGAACCGATCCCCGATCTGACCCAGCGCCAGAACACGGCCGCCCTGGGCGATGTGCTCTATACCAAATACATCTATCTGTTTCAGACCGCCGGCATGATTCTATTGGTCGCTATGATCGGCGCCATTGTACTGACCCTGCGGCAACGTCCCGGTGTGCGTAAACAAAACATCGCCACACAACTAGCCCGCCGGCGCGAAGACGCGGTAGAACTGAAAAAAGTTCAACCGGGCCAAGGGGTTTGAGAGCAGACATGATGGCATTTCTGGAAATTGGCCTGGGCCATTATCTGGCACTGGCGGCGGTGGTGTTCACCATCGGCGTGTTCGGGATTTTTTTAAACCGCAAGAACGTCATCATCATTCTGATGTCCATCGAGCTGATGTTGCTGGCGGTGAATATCAACCTGATTGCCTTCTCGGCCTATCTGCACGATCTAGTAGGACAAATTTTCGCCCTGTTCGTGTTGACCGTAGCGGCGGGCGAGGCGGCCATAGGCCTGGCCATCATCGTGGTTTACTTCCGTAACCGCGGAACCATCGCAGTCGAAGATATCAACCTTATGAAGGGCTGAGCGTTAGATGTATCACGCTATCGTCTTTCTGCCGCTCCTGGCGTTTCTGGTCGTCGGCTCGTTGGGCCGTTTGCTGGGCGATAGGCCATCGCAATGGATCACCTGCGGCGCGGTGATTACGTCGGCCCTGCTATCCCTATTGGCATTTTGGCAGGTGGCGCTGGGCGGCCAACCGGTCCGGGTCGATGTTGGCTCATGGATCGTCTCGGGCACCTTTGATGTTTCGTGGGCCCTGCGCATTGATCAGTTGACCGCCGTGATGCTGGTGGTGGTGAATGGCGTATCCGCGCTGGTGCATGTCTATTCCGTAGGCTACATGGCGCACGACCCGCACAAGCCGCGCTTCATGGCTTATTTGTCCCTGTTTACCTTTGCGATGTTGATGCTGGTGACGGCAGATAATTTCCTGCAGATGTTCTTCGGCTGGGAAGGCGTTGGTCTGGCGTCCTATCTGTTGATCGGTTTTTGGCATCACCGCCCAGCCGCCAATGCCGCTGCGATCAAGGCTTTTCTGGTCAACCGGGTCGGTGATTTTGGCTTTGGCCTGGGCATCATGGCCATCTTCATGGTCTTTGGCTCACTCGACTTTGATACGGTGTTCGCGGCCACACCGGGTCAGGTTGGCAAGACCTTCCAATTCCTGAGCTGGGAGTGGGATGTGCTGACGACTATCTGCATCCTGCTTTTTATCGGCGCCATGGGCAAGTCGGCCCAGGTGCCCCTGCATACCTGGCTGCCTGATGCCATGGAGGGTCCGACCCCGGTCAGTGCCTTGATCCATGCCGCCACCATGGTGACGGCGGGCGTTTTTCTGGTGGCGCGCTGTTCCCCAATGTTCGAATTTTCGCCTACCGCCCTGATCGTGGTCACCATCGTTGGCGCCTCCACCGCCTTCTTCGCGGCCACGGTGGGACTGGTGCAGAATGATATCAAGCGGGTGATCGCGTACTCTACCTGCAGCCAACTAGGCTATATGTTTTTCGCCCTGGGCATTGGCGCCTATCCGGTGGCGATTTTCCATCTCTTCACCCATGCTTTTTTCAAGGCGTTATTATTCCTGGGCTCCGGTTCGGTCATTCATGCCATGTCAGATGAACAGGATATGCGGCGCATGGGAGGACTTTTTAAGTACGTGCCGCAAACCGCTATTCTGATGTGGATTGGCTCCCTGGCCCTGGCGGGCCTGCCCATATTCGCGGGCTATTATTCCAAGGACATGATTCTGGAATCGGCCTTTGCCGCGCACACGGGCGTAGGCGATTATGCGTTCTGGCTGGGTCTGGCCGCGGCCGTGATGACGGCCTTCTACTCATGGCGTTTGTTGTTTATGACCTTCGCCGGCGAACCCAGGGCCAGCCAGGAAGTGATGAGCCGTGTGCATGAATCGCCCCTATCGATGCTGATCCCGCTGTATTTCCTGGCGGCCGGCTCTATCCTTTCGGGCATGCTTTTCGTGCATTATTTCGTGGGGGAAGGGCATCTAGAATTCTGGGGTCAGGCCATCTTCATGGCGCCCGGCAACCATGTCATGGAAGCTGCCCATCACGTCCCCACCTGGGTTAAGGTGGCACCCATCGTCGCCGGCATCGTCGGCATCCTGATAGCCTGGCAGTTCTATATCCGGCGCCGCGATATCCCGGCCAACCTGGCCAGGGTCAATCAAGAGGTTTATCAATTTCTGCTCAACAAATGGTACTTTGACGAGCTTTACGAACTGATTCTCGTGCGCCCGGCAAAGCGCCTTGGCAGTTTGTTATGGAAGATGGGCGATGGCCGCGTCATCGATGGTTTCGGCCCTGACGGCATTGCAGCCTCGGTCATGAACCTGGCACGCCGGGCCTCGGCCTTGCAAAGCGGCTATCTCTATCATTATGCCTTCGCCATGTTGATCGGCGTCGCTGTTCTGGTGACCTGGTATTACACCTCGACTGGCGGGGGGCACTAGAGCATGAGCGATTGGCCGCTTCTTAGCCTGGTTACGTTCCTGCCCCTGATGGGCGCCAGTTTTATCTTCCTCTTTGCCCAGGGCGGTAATGCCCAGGCGGACCGAAACGCCAAGAGCGTCGCATTGATGACGACGACGCTGACTTTTTTTATCAGCCTGGTGATCTGGGGCAATTTTGATAACGGTACGGCGAATTTCCAATTTGTCGAACAGCGCGAATGGCTGGGTGGCGGCATTGATTACCGCATGGGTGTGGACGGTATTTCGTTGCTGTTCGTGGTTCTGACCGCCTTTTTGATGCCGATTTGCATCCTCGCCTCGTGGCAGTCGATTACCACCCGGGTGCGGGAGTACATGATCGCCTTCCTGTTGTTGCAAACCATGATGATTGGGGTGTTCTGCGCCCTGGATTTTCTGCTCTTCTATCTCTTCTTCGAGGGTGGCCTGATCCCCATGTTCCTGATCATTGGGGTCTGGGGCGGGGCCCGGCGGGTCTATTCCTCGTTCAAGTTTTTCCTCTATACCTTGCTGGGTTCGGTGCTGCTGCTTTTGGCGCTGATCTACATGTATTTCGAGGCCGGGACGACCGACATCCCGACCCTGATGGCCCACGGCTTCACGGCCGAGGAACAAACCTGGTTGTGGCTAGCTATGTTCGCCTCGTTCGCGGTGAAAATGCCCATGTGGCCCGTGCATACCTGGCTGCCCGATGCCCATGTGGAAGCGCCGACCGCTGGTTCCGTGATCCTGGCGGGCGTATTGTTGAAAATGGGCGGCTATGGCTTCCTGCGTTTCTCGTTGCCCATGCTGCCCCTGGCCTCCGACCTTTTCGTGCCGCTGGTTTTTACCCTGTCCGTTATCGCGGTAATTTACACCTCCCTGGTCGCCTTGATGCAGGAGGATATGAAGAAGCTGATTGCCTATTCCTCGGTGGCCCATATGGGTTTTGTGACCATAGGCATTTTTACCTTCAATACTCAAGGCATCGAAGGTGGTATTTTCCAGATGCTGAGCCATGGCATTGTTTCCGCCGCCTTGTTCCTCTGCGTCGGGGTGGTCTATGACCGTATTCATTCCCGTGAGATCGCCCGCTATGGCGGTCTGGTCAACCGAATGCCGGTCTACGCCTTCACCTTCATGATTTTCATGCTGGCCTCGATGGGCTTGCCGGGGACAGCCGGCTTCGTTGGCGAGATCCTGGTCCTGGTCGGGGTATATCAGGTTAATACCTGGGTGGCGGCCTTGGCGGCCCTGGGCGTAATTTTGGGCGCGGCCTATATGTTGTGGCTGTACCGGCGGACGATTTTCGGCACATTGGAGAAGGATGGCCTGAAACAGATCCTGGACATGGACCGGCGCGAGATTTCTTTTTTCGCGCCGTTAATTGTCCTGGCCATTCTCATGGGGGTAATGCCGGGACCATTTCTCGACGTCATGCACGTC
>CAUZBE010000226.1:0-5676 GCA_963577885.1 Alphaproteobacteria bacterium | reverse complement strand
CCAGGTCGCCGAGGCCCGGCTGAAAGTACGCGATAGGTGGCAGGGGATCAGAGAGAACGCCCGCCAAGCCAATCCCATCCATCCGGCCTGGCTGGCCCAATGCGTGGGCGAAATCCTTGGCGATGACGCCATTCTGGTCAATGAAATGGGCGTGGTGCCCCAGCATGCGGGCATCAACCGACCGGGCCGCTATTTCGGGCCCAGCCCGGCGGGCGGCTTAGGCTGGGGCCTAGGCGCCGCGCTGGGCGCTAAGCTGGCGGCGCCCGATGACTTGATCGTCGCCACCATCGGCGATGGCTCCTACTTCTTCGGCAACCCTATGGCGGCGCATTATTGCGCCCGGGCCTATGACCTGCCGATCCTCTTCATCATCGTCAACAACGCCGGGTGGGGCGCGGTGCGCCGGGCTACCAAGGCGATGTATCCCGACGGCAAGGCCTTGGGCGGTAACGACATCCCACTCTCGCGCCTGGATCCGGCCCCGGATTACGAGCAGGTCATCGCGGCCTGTGGCGGCTATGGCGAACGCATCAGCGACCCAGCCAAATTGCCGGACGCCTTGGCCCGGGCCGTGAAATTGGTGGTCGAGGAACGGCGCCAGGTACTTTTGAACGTGATCGTCTCCGAGGTCATCTAGGAACCTACGCCATGACAGAAGCAGTAGTCGACAGGGGGTCGGTTTTGCCCTCCATGCGGGTCGACGGCCAGGTCGCCCTGGTCACCGGCGCGGGCCGGGGCATTGGCCGTGGCTGCGCCCTAGCTCTGGCGGAAGCGGGGGCGGAGGTCATCGCCGTGAGCCGGACCGAGGGCGAAATCAGGGGGGTCGTGCGGGAAATCGAGACCAAGGGCGGCACCGCCCGCGCCGTAGTCTGTGATGTCACCGATCAGGCGGACTTGACCCGGGCCTTCGATGCTTTGGAGCGCCTGGACATATTGGTCAACAACGCCGGCACCTCCATCCCGGGCGGCATTCTCGAGGCGCGGGTGGAAGATCTCGATATCATGATCAACCTGAATATCCGGGCCGCGTTCATAGCGGTCCAGGCCGCCGCCCGGATCATGGACCGCCAGGGCGGCGGCGTGATCATCAATCTATCGTCTACCTTTGGCAAGGTTGGCCGGGCCGGCAGTTCAATCTATTCCAGCAGTAAGCATTTTATCGAGGGCTTGACCAAGTCCGCCGGCGTGGAACTGGCGCCCCGGAACATCCGCGTCGTGGCCGTGGGCCCTACAGCCATCGAAACACCCATGCTGACCGAACGTCTGAAGGACCCGAAAGTGGCGGCCAGCCTGCTGGGCGGCATTCCCATGGGCCGGCTGGGCCAGGTCGAGGACGTGCTGGGCGCGGTGGTCTTCCTGGCCTCACCGGCAGCCGCCCTGATCACCGGCACCACGATCATGGTCGATGGCGGCTGGACCGCGCCGTAGGAAGATAAGCCATGTCCGATCGTATTCTGATTGCCGGGGCCGGGCCGGTGGGGTTGAGCGCGGCAGCCTATTTGACTCGGGCCGGCATTCCAGTGACAGTGTTCGAGGCCGAGGACGCCTTGCCTGAGAATTTACGCGCCTCCACCTTCCATCCTCCCACCCTGGACATGCTGGCGCCTTTCGGGGCCGCGCAAGGCCTGATCGATCAGGGCCTAGTAGCGCAAAAATTCCAATTCCGTGGCCGTGGCGAGGGCTGCCTGGCGGAGTTTGATTTCGCCGTGCTGACCGACGATACAGAGCATCCTTTCCGCGTGCAGTGCGAACAGTTCAGGCTGAACCATCTGCTGCATGACTGGCTGCTAGCCCAGGGCGGCGCCGATGTGCGTTTTGGCCATGCCCTCACCGGGCTCAGGCAAACCGATGATGGCGTGACCGCACTGGTCAAAACCCCCGATGGCGGGGAGGAAGCTTTCATGGGCCGCTGGCTAATCGGGGCCGACGGCGCCAACAGCGTGGTGCGCCAGGCCCTGGATATCCCGTTCGAGGGCTTTACCTGGAACGAACGCTTCCTGGTCGTCTCCACGCCGTTTCCGTTCGAGACGGCTATGCCGGATCTGACCCTGGTAAATTATTTTGCAGATCCAGAGCAATGGTTCTTCCTGCTAAAGGTGCCGGGCTTGTGGCGGGCCATGTTTCCCACCCGCGCGGGGGAAACCGATGCGGAGATCTTTGACCCCAGCCGGATCGAGGCCCGCCTGCAATGGGCCCAGGTCACGGCAGAACCATACGAGACGGCCCACACCACCCTGTACCGGGTGCACCAACGGGTGGCGCAGTGCTATCGCAGCCATCGCGCCTTCATCGCCGGTGACGCGGCCCATATCAACAACCCCCTGGGCGGAATGGGCATGAACGGCGGCATTCACGACGCCTTCAACTTGGCCGGGAAGATGGCTGCGGTCTGGTATAATGAAGTTGACGATGGCGTGCTTGATCTCTACGAGAAACAGCGCCGGCCCATCGCGCTGGACTACGTCAACAGCCATACCATCCGCAACAAACAGAATTTGGAAGCTGCCACGCCGGCGGCGCAACAAAACTTCCGCGCCTTCCTGGCCGAGGTCTCCGCCAACGGGCAAAAGACCCACGACTACCTGCTGCGGACATCCATGATCGCCAGTCTGCGCGACGCCGCGAAGATCACGGCTTAGAACCAACGCGCTGGCAACGCGTCTAGGTGAATTCATGTCGCAAGTACAAATAATTGTCATGCGGAAGGGTAGTGTTGCCGCTGCACACCGCCGTCGGCGACTTATAAAGTGAGCAGTTCACGGCCTTTGGCGAAGTTCAAGGCCGCGACCGGCCAAATTCTGAATTAATATTTTGTCCTTGTGTGGGCGGAGGGTGGTCGCAATCGGTAGCCCGTAGAATATTACTCATGCGTGAGTTACAATTCCGGGAGCAATAAAACAATGCCTATTAGGACGAAGTTATGGACGGCGACGCTCTGTGCATTTTTTGCCGCGTCAGCATGGGGCCAAATGCCTGATGGTACTGCGCCGGCGAACGAAACAGTCTGTGACAGGCTTGACCATGGCGCGCATTTCGATGAGAGGGGCTGACTTTCTAAGTGCGATCGCGTTGTTTGCCAAACCCCATAGATAACATCAAATTAAAAAGTGCTTTGGGAGCGGTATGAGTGCTCACTCCAATCCTTGAATTTGTTCGTGGTTTTCTCAACTTCTATATGACCGTTGTGGGCAAAATTTGAGCTAGTTATAAGGCTTTCATCCACCAATGCCGCGTGCCTACCAAAGCTTGACCGAGTCATAAACTCTTACGTTTATGTCGGCACGCATACCAGGCGTCAGGTTCGGCGGTGGGTTGTCTATCGAAATACGCACAGATACCCGTTCGTTGGAACCGCCGAAGCGGTTGTGGCTGTCTACCTTAGAGTCCAGACCCATTTCCGTCGTTGTGATACGGCCAATTTGCTTTACTTTACCGCTGAAATCCTCGAATGGGTGGGCCGACAGATTGATCAACACATCTTGGCCGACACGCAGATGGCGGAGCTGGCTTTCATCGATATAGGCCTCCACCCAGTAGAGATTTGGATCGTGCAGCATCATGATGTTGACGCCGTCCTCGATATACTCGCCCCGGAATTTGATGATGCGGCCAACTACGCCGTCAATTGGGCTGGTGATATGCCGGTAGCTGGCCCAGAGCTCCTGCTGCCTGATAGAATCCTCAATCCTAATCTGTTTGATATCAGAAACCTTTATATTGTTCTCGATAATCGATACCTCGTTACGCGTGGCCCTTAATTGCGCCAGTTCTTGCAGCGCAACAGCAATTCGACCTGCCAGTAGCGTCGCTTCTCCTTCTAGAGCCAGGACTTTATCCTGTTCTGCGATAAGCGCCGTATCTGCCGTGAGCTTTCGTCCCACCAACAGTTTGACACGCGATAGGTTCTTATTAGCCAGTCCCAGACGTCCATCGATAGACAGGGATTCCTGCTTCATCGAAAGGGTCTTTACTTGTTGAGTTTCGAGCCTGGAGGCGAGGTCAGAATTGAAAACAGATTTTTCCGCCTCCAGGCCGGTGCGCTTGGCCCGTTCAAGGGATAAGTCGGTTAGTAGCGACTTGATATTCAGTTTGATGTCTTGATGGTGAAGAATAACTAGAAGCTGACCCTTCTTTACCACGAACCCTTCTTCGACAAGGACACTCTCGATCTTGCCGTCGACTTGCGCGGAAATGTTTGTAATATTAGTCTGGATACGCGCATTATCCTCGTAGACATGAGTAAACCAGTGGAAAGCCTCGTAGCTAACGGTCAGAAAAGCGCCTACAAGTAGGATCGCTATGACGGTTTTTATTTTTTGCTTCAAATTCAAAAGATAATCTCTGTGGCCGTAATCAGTGGCATCGAACTACTTGCAATAGCGGGCAACCATCATGCGAAACGTTCATATGCTCTCCGCCTGAATGACAGTATCCTAGTTTTAATACGGTCTGCTCCAATACCGCGTTGGCAGGTTTTCAGCAAAGCTATTATGCCCCCTCATCTCGATTTACCGTTTCCCGCCATGCACGCGGGCGGTGACGGTGTGGTTGATTGAGTCTCACGGCTGATACCCGTCTCGCGGAAACCGACACTCGGGTGCCGCTGGGCGACCCTAATTTTTTGTCTATTTGGTTTGTCGGTGGATTGACCGGCGTGATCCGCTGGTTTCAGCTACTCGCACTTGGTGTTTACACCTTCGATACAACGAATTCTCCGCTGCTGGTCGCCATCGTACCACTGTTGTGGATGCTGCCGCTGGCACTTTTTGGGCCGCTGATTGGCGCTATCGCGGATAGACTAAACCGCAATATGCTGCTCTCCGGCTCTCTTGCCATGATCACTTTGGTATCAGGTGCTATGGCGGGGTTGGCCTGGGCTGGGGAACTTGAATTCCAACATATAGCGGTAGCCTCCTTTCTAAGTGGCATTTTCTGGGCGACAGATATGCCGGTGCGGCGGCGTCTGCTTGGAGATCTGTCTCGCGGGGCCGTGTCTACGGCCATGAGCCTCGATGCTGCGACCGGCAATGCGACCCGTATGCTAGGGCCTTTGCTGGGTGGCCTGACCCTACAGTTTGTGGGCCTATTCGGCGTTTTTTTCTTCAGCGCTGCCGCCTATGCCATTTGCTTCGTCTTGGTTGTCGTGGTTGTCAAGGTCCGGGTAACCAGTCGCGCATCTCCAGTGGGGTCTTTCACCCTTATCAGCGATCTACACGCAGGGATCCGTTATGTTCACGGTGACAGTAATTTGCGTCGCATCCTCGCGATTACCATCGCCTTTAATGTTTTTGGTTTTCCCTTCACCTCAATGATTCCAGTGCTGGGGCGCGAACATTTGGGGCTCGACGCGTTCATGGTTGGGGTTCTGTCCAGTCTGGAGGGGCTAGGCGCGTTTGCCGGCGCGTTGCTCGTGGCCTGGGTCGCACGGCCGGCAAACTACTTCCAGCTCTATCTCTGGGGTACGTTCACGTATATTTCGCTGATTTTTTACCTCGGTATTTTGTCCTATGTTTTCGGTGGGCCGTATCATTCTTTGATTGTGGCTTCGCTTGTACTGATGATGACAGGCATTGCCGGCGCTTGTTTTGCGGCGATGCAGAGTACGTTGACTTATCTCGGTGCGTCGCCTGAATACCGCAGCCGCGTACTTGGCGTGTTAACCCTGTGCATTGGTTC
>CAUZBE010000225.1:0-5680 GCA_963577885.1 Alphaproteobacteria bacterium | reverse complement strand
TGGGGTCCACATTCTCGCCACCGATCTTCAGCATTTCCTTGTAGCGGCCCAAAAATCGCAGGTAGCCGTCCCCCCGCAGATAGCCCATGTCACCCGTTAGAAACCAACCTTCGGCGTTATAGGCCTTGGCGGTTTCCTCCGGTTTTTTGTAATAGCTGAGCATCAGGTTATAGGACTTGAGGATGATCTCACCCGGTGTATCGAAGGGCTGGTCCCGGCCCGTCTCGGGATCGACGACGCGAAAATCAAAGCCGCCGCAGGGCTGGCCGGAGGTTTCGCACATCTGCTCTTCCGTGGCGTCCGGCGACGAAAGGCAGGCGTTGCCGCCGATCTCGGTCATGCCATAAGCGGTGAGGAAACGAAACGGCGCCATGACCTCAAGTGCCTCGCGGTATACCGGCACGGCGCTATTGGTGCCGGCACCAAATACACCCGTGCGCAGGGAAGATAAGTTCCGCGGCCGGGTCTTTTGGGCTTCCAACAGCGCCTTCATGTGGGTTTCGAAGCCCGAAATCTGGGTCACGCCCTCGGCCTCGATGGCGTCCAGGCAAACTTCCGCGTCGAAGGTTTCGCTCAGGATTTGCCGGTTTCCCGTGGCCATGGATAGCATGGGCCCATCCAGATAGCCGAAGATATGAAACAAAGGCAGATAGTTATACACGACGTCCCGCTCCGTGGTGCCCAGCTTGCGGACCCGGTCTACCTGATTGCGCAGAAAGCCATGGCCACGCACTACGCCCTTGGGAAAGCCGGTGGTGCCGGAGGTGTACATGATGAAGGCCGTATCATCCCTGTCTACGGCGGCGGAGCGCCGGGCCAGTTCCGCCTCCAACTCTGGCTCCTCGTCCCTTATCAGATCGCGCAAATGGCCGGTGCCGAAGGGGGCATCGGCCCCGGGATCAGCCGTTTTGATGATGATCCTTTTCAGGTCGCGGAAAGCTTTCGCGGCAATGGCGCCGTCCCAGCTCCGTTCATGACTGGGCACCATCTCCTGCACCATGGCCCAATAATCAATAGGACCGGAGGTATTGTGAGTGATCAGAGTGCTGCATTCGGCCTGGCCAATGATATAGGCCGCATCGGCGGTCCTGAGACGGGTATTGATTGGTACCTGAACGGCGCCGATCCGGGCGATGGCGAACTGCAGATGGATCCATTCGGGGCAATTATTCAGCCAGACGCCGACCCGGTCGCCTTTTCCCACACCTGCCCCGATCAGGCCACGCGCTAGAGCATCGACCCGCGCCGAAAGTTCCGCAAAGGTTTCCCGCAGGTCCCCAAACGCGAGCGCCTCCCGCCCACCCCAGCGATCCGCCGCCAGACGGGGCAGATCGGCCAGGGTGGTGGTGGCGTTCCAAGGCGTCGGCTTCACAACACATCCGTTACGGCTGTCGGCTCATCGCTGTGGAAAGCCATACAGATTAGCGGCGTTGCCATAGGTCACTTTGTGCCGGATATCGCCGGGCAAATGGCTCATTTCCCGCTCAATAAACTCCTGACTATCGGGCCAGATGCCATCGGGATGGGGAAAATCGGAACCCCACATAATGTTGTTCTCGCCCAGCAGATCAACCAGACGCATGCCAACCGGATCGCTTTGGAAGGTGGCGTAGCATTGGCGGTACCAATATTCCGACGGTTTCATGGTCAGGGTCAGGTCCTTGAACTGGTCTTCCCATTCCTGGTCCATATGGTCCAGAATATAGGGAATCCAGCCGACGCCGCTTTCGCCGATAACAATCTTCAGATCTGGGTGCGTCTCCAGGGCGCCGCCAAAAATGATTTCCATCAGTTTTTGCGACATATTCATCTGAAATGCGGTGATGAAGACGGCAAAGGCCCGCCGTCCCTCAAGTGGCTCCATGGCGGCAAAGTCGGGCGGGTTGCTGCCAACGGTATGAAAATGCAAGGGCAGTTTTGCCGCCGCCGATGCAGCCCATACCGGCGCCCAATGATCATGATACAGTGGCTTGTCGCCAGCCACGGAGGGAATTTCCAGACCCTTGACGGCGCCGCGTTTGGCGACCCGCTCAATTTCGGCCACCGCCGCGATAATATCATGGCCGGGAATCGAAGCGATGCCGGCGAAACGGTCGGGATGGGTGCCGCAAAATTCCGCCAGCCAGTCGTTATAAATCTGCATCATTACGATCGCGGCCGGCGGGTCGTTCAACCGGGCCGACGCACCCAGAATGCCGTACAGCACTTCGCCCACGACACCATCCAGATCCTGGTCCTTGACGCGCAAATCAGGTTCGGTCAGGCGCCGTATGCCTTTCTTGCCGTCCGAGTACAAACCTTGTTCCGCCATGCGGTCAGAACGGTGAATCACGCCGGGGACATATTCACGGCCGGCCGAGCCCATGCCGTTTTGCAGGCCGAACTGGCTGCCGTTGTTGGAGACCCAGATTGGTCCCTTCGGGCCATCGGTGACAAAGGGCATGCGGTCCTTCATGGCGGCGGGCGCATTGGCGGTGAACACATCGGGTGGCATCCAGATCAGGTCGAGATGGCAATCGGCGGAAATTACTCCATTAGTCATGGCTAGGCCTTTCAAATCTACGGGTTGCGTTTATGTATTTTGCAGGCGCTGCAATTGGTCCAGCACCGCATCGGTCATTTCAGTGGTCGAGGCGGCCCTGCCGCCCGCCGCCAGAATATCCGGGGTTCGCACGCCGGCGGCCAGGGCGCCACGCACGGCCCGGCGCAGAATTTCCGCCTCACCGGGTCTATCAAACGACAATTCTAGGACCAGCGCGGAGCTTAAGATCGCACCAAGGGGATTGGCGATGCCCTGGCCGACTATGTCGGGGGCGCTGCCATGTACCGGTTCATACAGGGCGCGGCGCCGGCACCTCGCATCCGCCGCGCTTAGCGAGGCGGACGGCAACATCCCCAAGGAACCCGAGATGGCGCCGGCCAGATCGGACAGAATGTCGCCGAACATGTTATCGGCTAGCATCACATCAAATTGTTTCGGGCCTCGGATAATCTGCATGGCACAATTATCCACGATCATATGCTCCAGGGGAACCCCCGGATACTCCTCCGTGCCGATCCGGGTCACTGTCTTGCGCCACAGTTGATGCGTTTCCAGGACATTGGATTTATCGATGGAATGCAAATGGCCCCCACGCTGTTTTGCCAGGGCAAAGGCAAAGCGGGTGATCCGCTCAATTTCTGGGGTTTCATAAACCCGAGTATTGACGCCGCGTTCAAAGCCGTTGGGCGACGCCGTGATGCCCCGCGGCTGGCCAAAATAGATGCCACCGTTCAACACCCGCACGATCATCATGTTGACGCCACGGATCGCCGCAGCCTTCAGGGTGGTGGTATCGACCAGTTCGTCATAGCCGATCACCGGGCGCAAATTAGCGAGCACTTCCATATGCCGGCGAATGCGCAATAAGCTGCCGTGACGCCGCGCCGCAATAGGAATTTCATTAAACTCTGGCCCGCTCGTGGCGCCAAAAAGAACCGCATCCGCCGCCAGCAGGTCGGCCATGGCCTCGTCCGAGATGACCGTACCCTGGGCATGGTAGGCAGCCGCGCCATGGCGTTCATGGCGGAGCGTGACGTCCAAGCCGCGATGTTCGCGGAACCATTCCATGACGCGCACGGCTTCCACCGTCACTTCCGGTCCGATGCCATCGCCCGGCAAGACGATCATCTTGAACGACAAGACCAAACCCCTCCCGATTAAGCTTGCCTAGCCATATGGATAGAGATTTTAGCGCGAAACGGGAAGAAGGTGCGAGCCACCAAACGCACAGGCAATTTACTTGCCACCTGCCGCCACCCCGCGTTAACTATGACCTGATCTGGCAACAAGAGGTAATCCATGACCGCACCGGCACGCTTGAACGGCCTGGCAACGGCGGTGCCCGATTATGTGCTGCGCCAGGAAGACGCCTTGCCCGCCGCGGCCCGGTTGTTTTCCAAACAGGCCAAAACCATGAGCCCGGAACGTCTGGCGCGCATTTTCGGCAATACTGCCATCGAGACCCGGAATACCTGCCAACCGCTGGAATGGTACCTGCAACCGCACGACTTCTCTGAACGCAACGGGTTGTACCTGCAGCACGCCGGCGTACTGTTGCAACAGGCCGCCGCCGAGGCCATCGCTGACGCAGGTTTAACGCCCGCCGATATCGACATCATCGTCACCATATCCTCCACCGGCATTGCCACGCCCAGCCTGGATGCCGTGCTGGTCGACCGCATGCCGTTTCGCCGGGATGTGCAGCGGTTGCCGGTTTTCGGCCTGGGCTGTGCCGGTGGCGTGCAGGGCCTGTCGCGCGCCGCCGCACTGGCCCGAGGTCAACCAGGCGCCAGGGTTTTGTTGCTAGTCGTGGAATTGTGCAGCTTGACCCTGCGCCACGGCGACCGCAGCAAAAGCAATATCATCGCCACCGCCCTGTTTGGTGACGGCGCGGCCGGCGCCGTAATCTCGACCACCGGCACCGGCCCTGCGATCACCGCCTGGGGCGAACATACTTGGCCCGATACCCTAGACGTGATGGGCTGGGATGCGGGCAATGACGGCCTGCGGGTGATTTTTTCCCGCGATATTCCGACCATCGTCGAGCGCGACTTTCACCTGGCCCTGGACGAATTTTTGGACCGCCACGGCTTGCAACGGCAGCAGATAAACCATTTTCTTGCCCATCCCGGCGGGGCCAAGGTGCTGGATGCGCTCGAAGGCGTCTTCGGCTTGCCCCCTGGCGGCCTGGTGGAGGCGCGGGAAGTTATGCGCCGGCACGGCAACATGTCCGCCGTCACCGTGCTATTCGTGCTGCAGGGATTTCGCCTGTCGGGGCAGGCGCCCGACCGGCGCCTGCTGTTGACCAGCATGGGCCCTGGCTTTACCGCCGCCTTTGCCCTGATGGAAACCGATTGACCGAGTGGATTATCCTGGCGCTTGTCGCCGCCCAGCGCCTGGGCGAATTGCACTATAGCCGCCATAACGAGGCGCGGCTGCGCGCCCGGGGCGGGGTCGAGGCCGGCGTTAGCCACTACCCGTTTTTCTTTTTGGTCCATGGCGGTTGGTTCGCGGCCCTGGCGGTCTGGGTTGGCCAGGGCGCCACCGTCAATTGGTGGTGGCTGGCCCTGTTCGCCCTGCTGCAAATCGGCCGGGTCTGGGTGCTAGTCA
Source organism: Alphaproteobacteria bacterium (assembly GCA_963577885.1). Lineage (GTDB taxonomy): Bacteria > Pseudomonadota > Alphaproteobacteria. The sequence goes on along the minus strand of CAUZBE010000225.1, from coordinate 528 downwards.
GCCTAGGCCCTTATTGGTGCACCCGTATTATCACCGTGGCGGACGCACCGCTGATCACGGCCGGGCCCTATCGCTGGCTGAGCCACCCCAATTATCTGGTGGTCTCAGCGGAAATCGCCGTCCTGCCTCTCGCGTTTTCCGCCTACACCATCGCCATCACATTTTCGATCCTCAACGCCCTGTTGCTGGCCCATCGTATCCGGGTCGAAACCGCGGCCCTGCGGCGGTAGCGCTGATTATTTTACGGACGAGAAGCTTGTCGGGGCCAAGAACTGGCTGCTTAGCGAGGCAACAATCTGGCCATTGGCCTCGGTCTCGGCCCGTTTGGATAACCATTCCGGATCGGCCGCGAAGGCGCCGAATTTTTCTTCGCGTTCGGCCAGGGAATTCCAGGCCAGCATGTAGGTTAGGTCCTGGTTCGATTCGCCCACCATCGTGGTCCAGAAACCGGCCTGGCGAATGCCATGCTGCTCCCACAGCGGCAGCGTGATGGTTTCAAAACGCTTCAAAAGGTCCGGCAAACGGCCC
>CAUZBE010000224.1:0-5691 GCA_963577885.1 Alphaproteobacteria bacterium | reverse complement strand
CGGTCTTGGTACCATGATAGCGCATTTGGTGGCCATCGGCGGCCGAAAACATCCGCCGGGCGAGGGGCCGTCCGAATAATTCCGGCCAACGGCCGCGGGTCCGAACATGGTCCGTGGCGCCGGCCTGTCGCAGGTATGACGGTGCGCCCCACCTACTCACGGCGCAGAAAGTCGAGCGCCGCGCGCATGGCGCCCGGGTGGCCCCAGATATCGTGCGCCGCGCCGCCGTCGATCACCATGGAACGGGAGCTGCCGGGAGTTTTGAAGAATGCGCCGCAATCACCCAGTTGGCCAACTGTTCGATCCGGCTGGTACCACGGGTCGTCACTTCGTACGATGGCCAGAACCGGTTCCCCCTGGGGCGCCGCTAGGCCGTGTATGAACGGGGCCCCATGGCAGGTCCATTGGGCAATGATGCGGGCGCGAAACTCTTCTCCCCGATAGAGCGCGGCGGCCACGCCACCCTCGCTGGTGCCTACCAGATACAGACGGTCGTTGTTGATCCACGACAATGCTGCCATGCGCTGCAAGGCATAGCTGATTTCCACCAGACGGAAATCAAAAACGAATATATTTCGCCCGCCAGTTCCTTTCGAAGGGCGGCATTGCAAGGGGCGAAAGCGCCGCGCGAAGCTATTCGGCGCGACAACGGCGAAACCGGCCATGGCGAAGGCTTCCAATGTCGCCAACTGCCCTTGGCCAGTGCAGCCGTGCATATAAACGATCGTTGGGTAACGATGGGAGGCAGGTAATGCCGCCAGATGTTCTTGCACCGCCCGGTCCGATAACTTTCCGGCCAACGGCTCCCAGCCCATTCGCCGTGGCAGAAGAATTGTTGCCTGATCAAACGTCCGGGCGATGTCGCTATCGCCTTCGGTCAGGATCGAGGGATTGAACAACTCGCCGCGGTTCCATGTTTCGTTGTCGCAGGCAGCAAAAAACAGTAATGGCACCAATATTAAGAAAGCCGAACGGGCCCAGGCAAAGGCAGTGTGCCGCCACACCACTATCCTATCCTCTCGATCGCGCTGGCCCGCACCCACCAGTCAGTTCTTGCGGCCGCCAATTTTTTGGCAGCGCCCTCGGCGCCGGCAAGATCATCGAAAAGGCCAAAACAGGTCGCCCCAGAACCGGACATCCGCGCTAACCGGCAACCGGGCAGGGCGGACAGGGCTTCAATGACGTCGCCAATGACGGGGGTCAGGCGGCGGGCCGCAGGTTCCATATCATTGCGGCGTTGGCCCAGTGATTGCGCCAATGCAACGGCGTTGTGGGGGCTCTCTCGCCAAGGGACGCTGGAAGCGAATTGTTTCTGCAGGCCCTCGAAAACCGCAGCTGTCGAAAGGGCTAGACCTGGATTGACCAAAAGCAAAGCGAATGACGGCATTGGCGGCGCCGGTAAAAGGTCGTGGCCGATCCCACGGACCAGACTGGGCCGGGTTGTCAGGCAAACGGGCACATCCGCACCTAGGCGAGCCGCCAGGGCATTCAGCGTGATATCGTCCGTGGGTAAATTCCATAGCGCCCGCAATGCCAACAGGGTCGCCGCGGCATCGGCGGAACCGCCGCCAAGGCCCGCCGCCACCGGTAAATTTTTGTACAGTTTGATCCGCGCTCGCGCCGAGATACCCGCCGCCTGGGCTAAGGACATCGCCGCTTGCAACACCAGATTGTTTTGATCCGTTGCCAGCCCCATTGCGAAGGGGCCATCAATGTCAAGCACCAGCTCGCCGTTCGCCTCGACCTCAATCGTATCGGCCAGTCTGGCAAATACGATTAAACTGTCCAGGCAATGATAACCGTCCGCCCGGCGCCCGGTAACATGCAGATAAAGATTGATTTTGGCGTGCGCCGGCCATCCCCCGCCATCTCCCGCTGCTGCTGCCACTGCCCGGCGCTCAGCCACCGCTTTTGCTTTTGTTGCTCTTGCCGGGGCCCAGGGCCTCGGCGGGCCCTAGGCCATTGCTTTGTTTGGCGCGGATGCCCGGAACCAGCTTTTTCTCGGCGCCCAGGTCAATCGCATGGCTCCATTGGAAGCTCGCTTCCAACTTCCGCCCGGCGCGCCAATAGGCATCGCCCAGATGATCATTGATGATGGGGTCCTGAGGCCGCAATTCTACAGCCCGTTCCAGATGCTTGACAGCTTCGTTATATCGGCCCAATCGATAAAACACCCAGCCGAGACTATCCACCACATAGCCGTCATTGGGACGCTTCGAAACAGCCCTTTCTATCATCGCGCGGGCACGGTCCAGATTGATGCCCTGGTCGACCCAGGAATAGCCCAAATAATTGAGTACTCTTGGTTCTTCAGGCCTGAACTCCAATGCCTTCAGAAAGTCAGCCTCGGCAGCTTGCCATTGTTTTGAACGCTCCAGGGCGATGCCCCGTTCATACAGCAAGCCCCAATGCCTTTGCTGTAACGTGCCAACCCGCGCCAATACTGCTCCAAAGGCGGCAACGGATTCTTCAAACCGCTCGTGTGACCGGAGGATTCTAGCTACGGTAATTAACGCCGTAGTATCGTCGGGCCGTTCCCTTGCCATGCTCCGCAGCAGGGCTACCGTTTTCTCGACCCGATCCAGGTTGTTCATATTGGCGGCTGTGCGAATGCGGGCGTTCCAATGGAAGGCCGACCCCTCGGCTACCTTCCCATAGATCGCGATGGCATCTTCAAACCGTTCTTCGCCCTCAAGTACCTCGGCCAACAGCATGCGCGCCGCGTCCAGGCCGGGGCGCAGCAGCAGGGCGAGGTGGGAATAGATCCGCGCTGTTTCATTTCCCTGGGCCCCAGTTATGGCGAAGCCGGCGGAAAGAAACGCTTCGGCCACGCCCTCGGCCACCGACGTAATGGGTGGTAACAGGACCTCTCCTTGCCGCATTTTGTTGCGGGCGCGGCTGATTACCGGATCGCCGGGAATTCGTTCCAGGAAATCCTTGAACAGCGTCAAAGCCTCCACGCTCCGGCCATTGCGGCTCAAAAATCCACCGTAGTGCAAGGTCACCCGGGTCACGTGCCCGGCGTCGCTTTCCAGAGTCTCCTCAAAGGCCGCCGCGGCCACCGCGTCATAGCCGGCGAAATCGCTGATCAGGGCGGTGTGATAGGTACGAAAGGGCGCAAAATAGGCGCGACTTCGAAGTTGATCAAGGGTCTTTTTGGCGCTATCAAATTGATTATCTCCGGCGTCGATCCAGGCCAACAGCATTGGCTGCAACAACGACATGTAATCCGCACGGGACGAATTTTGCAGATGCATGCGGGCCGCCGACAGATCGCCCGATCTAATGGCGTGCGTCGCTAAGATCAACCGCGCCATCGCGGCATCGTTCTGGATGGTAATCTGGCGCTTCGCCAACGCGATGGCCCGCTGCACACGCCCTTCGGCCAGCATCATGACCATGGTTCGTTGCAACAGTTCTGGGTTGTCGGGATTGGCGGCGAGAGCCACGTCGTAGAAGTTTGCTGCGCGGACCGCATCATTTTCGTCCCGGGCTAACCGCGCCGACAGATAATGCCCTAATGGTGAGGGGCGGGGCGCTGCCTCCATCGCCGCAGGCATCAATTTCCCTTCCGGGTCCGAGGCGGAATTAGCGCAACCCGATAACAGCGGCATCGACAGCGCGGCCGCTACCAGAATCGCTGTGGCGCGTGACAACGGCCTACATATTTGGATAGTTTGGGCCACCCGATCCCTCCGGAACTGCCCAGGTAATATTCTGGGTTGGATCCTTGATTTCGCAGGTCTTGCAATGCACGCAATTCTGCGCGCTGATCTGAAGGCGGGCGTTTCCGCCATCGTCGTCGGTCAGAATTTCGTAGACGCCGGCAGGGCAATAGCGCTGCTCCGGCGCGTCATAGAGGGCTAAGTTGTGTTTGATCGGCACCTTTAGGTCGGCGAGACGCAGGTGGACCGGTTGATCTTCCTCGTGATTGGTGTTGGAGATGAAGACCGAGGACAATTTGTCGAAGCTATAGACGCCATCGGGTTTGGGATAATCGATGGCCTGGCATTGATCCTTCGGTTTCAGACTTTCATGATCTAGATGTGGCGTGGTCAGGGTCCAGCCCACGTGACCGCCCAGAATCTGATCGAAGCCGTTGTAAAGAGTGCCGCCGATCAGGCCCCACTTTGCAAAGGCAGGACGGAAATTGCGGGCCGCCGTCAGCTCTTGCCAGACCCAGGATTGGCGTAGTGCCTCAGGGTAACTTTCCAGCACCGGCCGCGGCATTTCCTCGCCGGCGGTATTCGCTGATTGGATTGCCTCAAATACAGCTTCAGCTGCCATCATGCCGGACTTGATGGCGTTGTGGCTGCCCTTTATTTTTGGAACGTTCAGGAACCCGGCGCTGCAGCCGATCAAGGCGCCGCCGGGAAACACTAAACCTGGTATGGACTGCAGGCCGCCTTCGTTCAGGGCCCGGGCACCGTATGCTATGCGTTTGCCCCCTTTCAGATGGCGGCTGATGTCGGGATGCGTCTTGTAGCGTTGAAATTCGTCGAAAGGCGATAGATATGGGTTTTGGTAATCCAACGCGATGACGAAACCGACGGCAACTTGATTATTGTCCAGATGATAGAGAAATGATCCGCCATAGGTGGCAATGTCCATGGGCCAGCCGGCCGTATGCAATACCAGGCCTTCCTGGTGCACTTCGTCGGGGACTTCCCAAAGTTCCTTCAGGCCTATGCCATAGGTCTGCGGCTGGCAATCCTTAGTCAGATCAAATCGCTTCAACAATTGCTGTGACAACGAACCCCGGCAGCCTTCGCCAAATAGGGTGTATTTGGCGTGCAGTTCCATGCCCGCCTCAAAGGCTGGTTTTCGTTCACCCTGGGCATTAATGCCCATAACCCCGGTGATAACTCCTTTTACCCGTCCATCTTCATGGAACAACAGCTCGGAGGCGGCAAATCCTGGAAATATCTCGACTCCCATGGCCTCGGCCTGTTCACCCAGCCAGCGGGCGACATTACCTAACGAGATGATGTAATTGCCCTTGTTATGAGTAGCCTTGGGCAGCAAGATATTGGGCAATGGGATTGACGTGCTCGGCGTCAGAAACATGAACTTTTCGGCCGTCACCGGAACGTTTAGAGGCGCCCCACGCTCGGCCCAATCCGGGATCAGTTCGTCCAGGGCCCGGGGCTCCATCACCGCGCCAGACATAATATGGGCGCCGACTTCGGAACCTTTTTCCAGAACGCACACCGAAAGCTCGACGCCGGCCTTCTCGGCCATCTGCATCAGGCGGATCGCTGCCGACAGGCCCGCCGGCCCGGCGCCGATGATCAGCACATCCACTTCCATCGATTCTCGTTCCATGGCGTTTCCTCTACTGAACCAGCTTACGAATGTGGCCCGTTATGCCGCCGAACTATCCGGCGGGTCAATGGTCCCTTTACGGCCCCTTGGGCGGGTGCGGACCACCCTTGCTTTTTCAAATCCCCTGGGCATGATAGTTTCTTAAGCATGGAGCATATAACGAATCATTTGAACGCGCTAAACTTCTATGTCGACGCCGGCGTGGACGAAGTCATAGGCACGGTTTCTGTCGACCGTTTCGCGGAAAGCCGGGCCGCGCCTCCGGCAGGGAGTCGCGCGGTGCAAATCCTATCGCGGGCCCGAAGCGAGCCGGCCAATGCACCCGGCGCCGTCGCCGCATCGACGCCTGCCGCGATGTCAATGCAA
>CAUZBE010000223.1:0-5706 GCA_963577885.1 Alphaproteobacteria bacterium | reverse complement strand
TGACCAATATTGAATTAGGTTTTCTGGCCCGCCTACCGGATTAGGTATGCCGGGTTCCTGGGGCCATCCTGATCTGTCGGCATACCATTAGCCACGCTGTCAAGCGCTGGCGGCCTCGGTGGCACTGTGCCATGATTAGGGCCCATTTCCCCCGTGTGTAAGTGAAGCGCATTTTCCATGAACCTAGATAAAGCCAATTGGACCTTGGTGAATTTGGTTCGCCGTCAGGCCATCCGTCACGGCGAGCGGGAGTTTATTTCCTTTGAACAGGGGGAGCGGCTGACTTTTGCCAGCTTCGATCGGGACAGCGATTCTGTCGCTCTGCGCCTGGCGGCACTTGGTGTTGGGCCCGGTGATCGGGTTTTGGCCCTGGTGAAAAACCGGGCCGAATTACTGCTGACTATGTTCGCAACCTTTAAACTGGGGGCTATATTCGTCCCCATCAACACGGAGTTGAAGGGCACCTTTCTGCAGCATCAATTGCGTAATTCAGAGCCAAAGGTCGTGCTGGTAGATACTGTTCTTGCCGATGCCTTTCAGGGCGTCGATGGGGGAGACGGGAAAATTGGCGCAGTCGTGTTTATCGCGGGCGGCATCCCCGATCAGGTGCCTGCGGTGTTCAACCCGGTGCGGCAACTGGCTTACGAGGAATTAACGGCACTGGCGCCCAGCACGCGGGAGGTTCTGGTGACGCCAAATCCGGAAGACATCGCTTTCATTATGTACACGTCGGGCACAACGGGGCCATCCAAGGGCGTCTTGATGCCTCATGCCCATTGCTACTTGTTCGGCCTGGGCATTTGCCGGGCCTTGGCGTTGACAGAAGCTGACCGCTATTACATCTGCATGCCGTTATTTCATGCCAATGGTCTGTTGATGCAGCTTTTCGGCTCCCTGATCGCCGGTTCCTGGATCTATTGCATCGAGCGCTTTTCGCCGAACAGATGGCTGGATGACGTCCGCGCTAGCCAGGCGACGGTAACCAACGCCTTAGGTGTGATGCCGGAATTTATTTACCGCCACCCCGCCAATCCCTTGGATCGCGATAACAAATTGCGCGTTGTAATGGCAGCGCCCGTGGCCGATGAGTGGGCCGCCGATTTCGAGCGCCGCTTTGACGTTAAGATCCGCCAGGGTTTTGGCATGACGGAATGTAATATCCCCGCCTACACGGGGCCGGACGACCCCTTAGAAGTGGGCTGTGCCGGCCAGGTACTGGAGGATTTTTTTGAGGTCCGGATCGGCCATATGGATACGGACGAGCCGTTGGCGGCGAACGAAATCGGTGAAATTCTGGTTCGCCCCAAGGAACCATCCTGTTTCATGGCCGGGTATTTCAAGATGCCTGAAAAAACCGTCGAGGCTTGGCGCAATTTGTGGTTCCATACTGGCGATGCCGGCCGTTTCGACAATGGCGGCCGGCTGTATTTCGTGGATCGGATCAAGGATTGCATCCGCCGCCGAGGTGAGAATATTTCCTCGTTTGAGGTCGAACAGGTTCTCAACAACCATCCCGCCATCGCTGAAAGCGCGGTTGTCGGCATCAGGGTTGAGGGCGCGGGCGGCGAGGAAGAAGTTAAGGCATTGGTGATCCCGGCGCCGGGCCAGAAGATCGAAAATGTTGCGCTGCTAGATTATTGCGCCGAACATATGCCGCGTTTTGCCGTGCCCCGCTATCTTGAATGGATCGATGACCTTTCAAAAACAGCGACGGGTAAAATACAAAAACAGGAATTGCGCGATGCCGGTGTGACGGTAACCACCTGGGATAGGGAAACAGTTGGGTATAAAATAGCCCGCCGTTAAGTTTGGTGGGCTGGACGTGAAACTTTTGGCAAGGAGATAGGTTATGGCGATGTTGAACGGTTCGGAGATCCTGGCGAAGGCGCTGAAGCGGGAAGGTGTGGAGGAACTGTTCTTCCTCATGGGCGGCCCCATGTTGGCGGCTGAGGCCGCGACCATCAACGAGGGCATTCGGTGCATCGACGTGCGCCACGAGCAGGCCGCCGCCATGATGGCCCAGGCCTATAGCCGCCTGCGCCAACGTCCCGGGTTTTGCATGGCCGCCTCCGGCCCCGCGACGATCAATCTCTCCACCGGCCTGGCCAATGCCTTGATCGATTGCTGCCCCGTGGTGGCCTTGGGTGGGGCCAGCCCGGTTTTGGGCAATGGTAAACAGGTTTTCCAGGAAATCGATCAGATGGAGATTATGTCCGGCTGCGTCAAATACGCTGCCCGTATCCATGATGCCCGCCGAATTCCGGAAATGTTGAACGTCGCTATCCAGCGCGCCATGTCGGGTAAGCCGGGGCCTGCCTATTTGGATCTGCCGGGCGACACGCTCTATCAAATGGTGGACGAGAAAGACATCGATTGGTCGCAAACGGGCCGGCCCATCCTTGGCGCCGGCATGCCGGCGCCGCAGGCCCAAATCGACGAACTCGTCGCCGCGTTGGCCAAGGCGGAGCGCCCGGTGCTGCTGACGGGCAGCGGTATCATCTGGTCCCAGGCCTGGGAAGAAATGCAGGCCTTTGTCGATGCCACCGGCATTCCCTTTTACACCACGCCCCAGGGCCGTGGCGTCGTGCCGGAGGATCATCCCTGTTGCTTCCCCGCCGCGCGGTCGACCGCGTTTCGTGATGCTGATCTGATCGCCGTGGTGGGCACCCGCCTGAACTATATCGTCGGTCATCTGGCCCCACCGCGCTTTTCCGCCGATGCTACCATCGCGCGGATCGATATTGACGTGGAGGAAATTTCGGAAAGCGCCCGGGCGGTAGATATTGGTATTGTTGCCGATGCCAAGACGGCATTGGGGCAATTGAACCAGGCCATCGCGGGCAAGGTCGATCCGGCGCAATATGATCACTGGCGCCGCGCCCTGGCGGAAAAAGAAGCGTCCAAGCGGGCCGGCCCGGGAAGCAACAGTCTATCGGATGCGGTCCCTATTCATCCCCTTCGATTGTGCGAGGAAGTAAAGAACTTCATGGACCGTGACGCGATCCTAGTCGTCGATGGCCAGGAAATTCTCAACTATGGCCGTCAATCCCTGCCCACCTATGCGCCGGGTCACAGGCTGAATTCCGGCCCTTTCGGCACCATGGGGGTTGGTCTGCCGTTTGGTCTGGGCGCCAAGGTGGCCAAGCCTGATACCCAGGTCATCGTGGTTCATGGCGATGGCTCCTTCGGCTTGAACGCCATGGAACTGGATACGGCGGTGCGCCACAAAATTCCGGTGTTGGTGGTGATCAGCTTGAACGGTGGCTGGACCGCCGATCCGCAAAAGGAAAAACCGGGACGCGACCTGGGCTATACCCGTTACGACAAAATGGCGGAAGCCTTAGGCTGTTACAGCGAGTATGTGGAGGAGCCGGGCGAAATAGCCGCCGCGCTCGCCCGTGCTCAGGCCAAGGTTGATGGCGGCATGGTCGCCGTCGTCAACATCAAGACCGACTGGGCAGCGCAAGCGGTGACCCAGAAGTTCGCGACATATTCCACCTAGAAACCTGCCTCGGGATCTTGCAGATAGACGTCCTCCGCTGCGCTGTTGACCCGGTCTAGGGCGGCGTTGCGGTGGGGGAAGCGGCCGAAATCGATGATCAGTTGGCGGTGTTTGACGGCGGCCTCGTATGATTTTTTGCCGCCTGCCGTGCCGCGGAACCGCGTAGCGAGCTGGACGCCTTGCTCCTGGTCGGCCATGTTTTCGCTATGGGTGAATGGCAGCACGAAGAACTTGCCGACGATGGGGTCCAGCCCCTCCAACCAGCCGGCGTCTACACCACGCTTGGCCAATGCCAGTGCCTTGGCGTCGTTAGCAAAGGCCTGGGACGTGCCGCGGTGAATATTGCGGGGAAATTGATCCAATAGAATAAGCAGCGCCACCGTGCCGTCCAGACTATGGGCCCAATGATCCAACTGCGCCGCTGCGGCGGCCTCGATCGTCGTCAAAAATATGGTACGAATTTCTGCGTCGAATTCAGATCCGCCGGCATTTTGACGGGCGAACCAAAATGGGCGCGACTGCCCTCTCTCGGGCGTGCCGGGCGCGCCGAACCAGAAGTCGAGGATCTCGCGCCGGGTTTTCACGCCTGTTTCGCGCAATTCGCATTCCCGCTGGTAGCCTTTGATCCTCTCGCGCCAGTCATCGGGAAAGGGTTGTGATCTGATCGCAGGGGTATGGACATCCTTGACCAGCGCGGCGGTGAAAGAGGCGGTGCATACCAGGGGGCCGCCAATCTTGGTCATTTCAAAACGGTGGGTGATGGACGACTGGCCCAGGCGTTCCACGAATACGGCCGTATCGAAACGGTCACCCACCACAAGCGGCGCATGGAAATCAAAGTGCAGCGAGACCGCCGGATTGCCCATGTTGTTCTGCTTCAGCTGATAGAAGTTAAATCCCAAAACCGCCTCATACCAGACTTCTAGGGTATCGATGGCGAAGGGAACGAAACTGCCCGTATAGGCGATTTCCGCGGTGTCACTATCGCCCCAGTTGACCCGGCGGCGGGTGGCAAAGGGAATGTCGGACTGCGGCTTTTGGCCACCAAAATCCGAGCTGGGAATAGGATCTTTAATTGTCATTTGCATGGCCGCCATTATGCATTCATGAAGGCCGTTGCCAATTGACCGTTTAACCGATTAATTGCTCGTTCTTTCCCCGCTGATCATAGCTCGCTACAATAAACGGCTACTGATTCCGTTGCCATATCCAACCATCTCCATCCGGGGCGCGGCCAACATGACGATCCAAAAAACGGCCCGTCCTGTTGCCACCGTTGCACCGCCCATGCCGTGGGTATTGATCACGGCGTCCTGTCTGGCGACCTTTGCCATCACGGCCAGCGGCGTGACACGGGCACCGTTTTTAATTCATATGGCGCGGGATCTCGATGTTGGCCTGGCCACCATCGCAAATCTTTTCGGTCTGACGTCCATTGCCTGGGGATCGGCGTCATTTATCGCCGGCGTGGCCTCGGACCGCATGGGCCGGCGGCCGTTTCTGGTCGGCGCGCCGATTGGCCTCGCATTGGCCTTGGTCGGCGTCGCCAACGGCCAAAGTTTTCTGGCGGTAGCAGCCTGGGCCGCCTTGGCCGGTGGCTTCAGCGGTTTGTTCACGGGTGTCAGTCTGGCCGAAGTGGCGGGGCGGGTGGTCGATCGGCAGCGGGGCCGGGCGCTTGGCTGGGTGATGGCGGGGCAATCCCTGACCCTGCTCGTGGGCGTGCCCCTGGCGGCCTGGATTGGGGCCAGCCTTGGCTGGCGCGGCGTTAATCTCTGCGTCGCTGCCTTGGCCATTGTGGCCGCCGTGGCCATGTTCGCCACCACCGCTTCAACCCCGAGCAGGGCGCCGGCGCCATCAGTGGCCGTTCGCCGGCCGTCGTTGCGAGCGGCGCTTTCAGGGGCGGTCATTAGGTTGTTATGCAGCGTAATCGCGGAACGTATCTGTTTTGGCCTGGCCGCCGTTTACTACGCCACCTTCATGCTGCAGACTTATGACATATCTTTGACGGCCCTGGCCCTGCCATTGGCGGTGTTCGCGGGGGGCAATGTCCTGGGCACCATATTGGGTGGGCAACTCGGCGACAGGCTGAAGAACCGCATGTTGACCTTTGCCTTGGCTCTGATGTCTGCTGGCGTGGTTGCGGTTTTATTGTTTGCTTGGCATCCTGGCGTCGTGACATCAGTTGGCCTGGGATTTGCCTTTAT
>CAUZBE010000222.1:0-5706 GCA_963577885.1 Alphaproteobacteria bacterium | reverse complement strand
TGCGATAGCTTTGCCACTGGCGTATTGTTGTTCGGTTTTCAATTATACGACGGCTAGGTGATCGTGATGGGCCTGGGTGTAAAGCTTTGTCGTCTCGCGCTGTGGCGGATGCAAAACGTCAAGCAGGTTTGTTCCCGCTGTCTTGATTTACGTTTGCGCGACGATCTTGGTGCCCATCAGGCGCAGCAACAACATATCAGGGGGAATCCACTGCAGCACCGACGTGTTCGATATTAGCGAGCGAACCTTCTGAGGATCAAAATGCGATTTAAAGGGGCCATCTCATTGCCTGCAGTTCGCGCCAATAATCGTAGAAGGTACTGTAATTCCGGCTCATCGAAGGTAAATTCGTCTGCCCTGCCCTCCAATACCATTGTTCCGTCTCGGGTCCGAGTGTAATCAACAAAAACCGGATTAAACAATCTTGGCACGAACGACGCGGGCGGCATTACAGACAGCCAAACCGTTACTTATAGGGATCGGCCGCGTCGCGCAGGCCGTCGCCGAAGAAGTTGAAGGCCAGGACGATCAAGACTACCGGTAACATGGGGAAGATCAGCCAGGGATAGGTTGCCACGGCGTTGATGTTTTGGGCCTCGTTCAACAACACCCCCCACGAGGTGATAGGCGGGCGCAGGCCCAAGCCGAGGAATGACAGCGCGGTCTCCGCCAAAATCATCGACGGGATCGACAGGGTCAACGAGGCGATCAGATGGCTCGTGAAATTGGGCAACAGGTGCCGCGCGATAACCCGCGCCGGCGTGGCCCCCATCAAGGTGGCGGCGGTGGCGAAGTCTTCTTCCCGCAGGGCCAATAGTTTCGAGCGTACGGCCCGGGCCAGGCCGGGCCAATCCAGCAGCGCCAGGATGATGGTAATGCCAAAGAACACGCCGATCGGGCTCCAGGTCACGGGCAGGGCGGCGGATAGCGCCATCCAAAGGGGTAATTCCGGGAACGAACGCAACATCTCTATCAGCCGTTGCACCACATTATCCACCCAGCCGCCGTAATAGCCAGCCAGGCCGCCCAGGGTCAGGCCGATCAGAAAGCTGACGGAGATGCCGATCAAGCCCACGGTCAGGGAAATCCGCGCGCCATAGACGATGCGGGAGAACATATCCCGGCCCAGCCGGTCGGTGCCGAACAGGAACAGGGTGCCGCGCACGGTCTTGTTGCCGATCTTCTCTTTCGAGGGGCAGAAGAAGTGGAACTTCATGCCCCATTGGCCCCAGAACTTGTACGGCGCGCCCCGGCAGAAAAAGCGGATCGGCTGGACCTGGGTTTCGTCAACCGTATAGATCCGCTTCATCTGCTTGATATCGCGGGTCACCTTGTAGCCATAGACGAAGGGGCCGACGAATGCGCCTTCGTGGATCAGGTGCACCACCTGCGGCGGCGCATAGATGAACTTGGCGTTGCGCTTGGCCAAGGGATAGGGCGCTACCCATTCCACTACTAGAATGGAGATGTAGATGGCGAGGAGAAAAATCATCGAGGCGACAGCCAGGGGATGGCGTCGCAATTTCCACCAAATCAGGGTCCATTGCGACGCCATGAAGAAGCGTTCCTGCTCCTTCGTCAGCTGCTCTATGGTGTGGGGATGGAACGGTGCATCCGAGACCCAGTGCCGGTTTTGATCTTCGTGCAGAGTCATTTCGACGCCTCCGATCCAAGGCGGATGCGCGGGTCGAGGGCGGCCAGGGCCAGGTCGGATACGAACATCCCGACCACGGTCAAGGCGGCAAGGAACAACAGAAACGAGCCAGCCAGATATTGATCCTGGCTTTGCAGGGCGCTGACCAGCATGGGCCCGGAGGTTGGCAGGCTCATGACCACGGCGACGATGGCTGAACCCGAAATCATCTGCGGCAACAGGTTGCCGATATCGGCCACGAAGGGGTTCAACGCCATGCGCAGGGGGTATTTCAACAACAAGGTGCGGTTTTTCAGGCCTTTGGCCCGGGCCGTGGTGACATATTGTTTTTGCAGTTCATCCAGCAGATTAGCGCGCAGGCGGCGGATCATGCCGGCGGTGCCTGAGGTACCGATGACGATCACCGGCACCACCATATGCTCGCAGACCGACAGGAATTTGCCCCAGGTCATGTCCTGGCCGATGTACTGCTCGTCCATCAGGCCCCCGATGGAAACGCCAAAGTATTTTTTCGCCAGATACAATAGAATCAACGCCAACAGAAAATTCGGTGTCGCCAATCCGATATAGCCGACGAAGGTTATGGCATGATCGCCAATACTGTACTGCCGTACCGCCGTGTAGACCCCGATGGGAAAGGACACCGCATAAACGAACACCATGGTGGTGAAGTTCAGTAACAGAGACAGCAACAGGCGGTCGCCGACCACCTCGCCCACGGGCAGGTTATATTCGAACGACCAGCCCAAATTTCCCTGCAGGATACCGGAAAACCCGTTGCTGCCGGGCCAAATGCCAAGCCAGACGCCATATTGCTCCAGCATCGGTTTATCCAGACCGAATTCCTGGCGCAGAAAGGCCAGTTTCTCCATGGCCGCGCGGTCGCCGCTGGCGATCATTTCCGCCATCTGATTTGAAAGATAATCGCCGGGCGGCAACTGGATGATGATGAAAGTGATGACGGATATCACCAGCAGGGTCGGGATCATCACCAATACCCGGTGTGCGAAATAGGTGAACATGCCTAGGCGCTCCCGCAGACAATTGCCATCACCGGTCCAACCAAAAGGTGTCTGGTCGGTAAATGCCAAAATGGGCGCCTGGATCCCAATTATAGATCCCTTTCCTGGGCACGTTTCTCAGACCATGCTTGACCACGACCGGCTGTTGCACCCCGGCGATGATGCCGATGGAATAAATCTGTTCGGCATGGATGGATAGCATGCGGTGCCAGATTTCCTCACGCCGCTTTGGCTCGGTCACATGCTTCCATTCCGCGGCCAGCGCCACCAGTTCCTGGGCTTCTGGCAAATCCGGGGCCTCGCCCGACTTGCCGGAGGTGTCAAAATACTGCCCCCACATTGGCCACATCAGTTGTTGCTGCGAAGTTGGAGCCAGTTCCTCCGGGCTCGTTGCCGCCGTGGCGACACCGTTTTCCAGGCCGCCCCATATCGACATTTGGGCCTGACCCGAAAAGATCCGATTGCGGAAGACTTCCCGCTGGGACGGTTTGACGAATAATTTTATACCAACTTCGGCCCAGCTTTCCGTAATCAATTCCAGAACATCGGTTTGTTCCGTATCCTCGCCGGCGGTTTCGACAATAATCTCCACGGGCCGGCCATCGGGCAACAGCCGGATATCGTCGTCGTCGTATTTGGTCAGGCCGATTTCGTCCAATAACGCACCCGCCTGGTCAGGGTCATATTCGGCCCATTGTTTCTGGTATTCCGCCCGGAACAGCGGACTATCGGGCAGCAGGGTATTGTTGCCCTCAAGGGCCAAGCCGAAAAACAATGATTCATTGATCGCTTCGCGGTCCACCGCCAAGCTCAGGGCCCGGCGAAAACGCACGTCCCGCATTAATTTCGACCAGACCGGGTCGGCAACATTCAAGTTGGGAAACAATGCGACATGGGCGCCTTTGGCGATGCGCCACAGATAGGTATTGAAGGCGCCGGCCGCCTCGTTCTCGCGCAGGAAGGTCAGATTACTGAAGGCTAAGCTGCGGGCCTGCAAATCAACTTCGCCCATGCCGGCCTTGGCGGCGATTAGCTTGCTGTTGGAGACGCTCATGATGAACTTGTCGATATAAGGCAGTTGACGGCCCTCTTCGTCGACCCGGTGATAGTAAGGGTTGCGCATGCCAATGAAACGAGTCGTGGGCGGCCGGGTCTGATTCACCCAAGGCTGTAGGGTCGGCAGATCCGGATTATCAAACCGGTACATATTGTCGTAGCGGTTATGCAGCGAGGCCCAACTGCGGGTGCGACTCTTTTTTAGGAGTTTTTTCAACTGAGCGGGTTTGGCATAGCGCCCGTGGTATTGGCTCAGATAATGGGCTGGGCGGTAGGTGAAAAGGGGCGAGGCCCCGGCTAGCCGGGGCAGAAAAAAAGGATTGGCCGTGGGCCAGGTGAACCGCACGGTGGTTTCGTCCAGCACTTGGAACGTCGGCGCCTGACCATCGGACAGCATCAGGCGCGGCGGCCCGGCTGGGGAAACCTTCAGGTTGTTGGCAACGTCTTCCCACCAATAGCGAAAATCTTCCGCCGTAAAGGGATGCCCATCGGACCATTTATGGCCGGGCCGTAGTTTAAAAGTGAACTGGCGGCCTTCCTTGACATCGACCGATTTCAGAATATCGGGCACTATATCGAATTTCTTGTCATAGCCCACCAACCGGGCATAGCCATAGACTACCAGCAAGCGGATATCCTTGGCCCGCCCGATCAGAGTGCGGAGTTCGCCGCCCTGGCGGCCAATTTTCCCCTCGCCGGTGAAATGCACAACGGATGGTTCCTGTGGCAGCCGTGCCGTCACGCCGGGCAGCTCGCCTACCTTGACCTTGTCTGTGAACATCGGCGTCTCGACATAGTTCATCGCCATGGCGGACGTCACCGCCCCGGTCACTGCCGCACACAGAAGCCATCCCTGTAAAAAAGCGCCCATGCCCTTGGCTCCTCGTTTCATCACAACTCCCTCAGCAATTGCGTGCCAACGGCGGCGCGGACGAAATGACCGCTACCCGCGTCGATCATATCCGCTACTATGCCGTCATCCAGCGTAAAGGGCGCGGGCCAGGCGCTTGGCACCGACGCCTTGCCTTCCATAAGCGCGGTCAGGTCCAGTTTGGCGTCGGGATCAGCCTTGGGCACCGCCGCAAGCAGGGCCTGGGTATAGGGATGCAACGGGTTGCGGAACAGGGTTTCCCGTGGCGCCGTCTCGACAATCCGGCCGGCGCACATGACGGCGATCCGGTCGGCGACATAATCGACCACCGCCAGGTTGTGCGAGATGAACAAATAGGTCAGGCCCAATTCTTCCTGTAGATCCTTCAGCAAATTTAGAACCTGGGCTTGGACCGAGACGTCCAGCGCGGAAACCGGCTCGTCGCAAATCAACAAATCCGGCTGTAGGGCCAACGCCCGTGCGATGCCGATCCGTTGCCGTTGGCCGCCGGAAAAGCTATGCGGATAGCGGCGCAGAAAACGCGCATCCAGGCCGACCAGGTCCATCAATTCCCGCACCCGCGCGGCGCGTTCCTCGCGATCGCCGATTTCATGGATATTCAGCGGCTCGGATATAATATCGAACACGGTCATTCGCGGGTTCAAAGAGGAAAACGGATCCTGGAAGATGAATTGCACCTTGCGCCGGAACGCAAATAGCTCCGTATCACGCAGGGTCAGCACATCGACGATTTTGCCATGGTCGTTGAACGACAGGCTGCCGGTATCCGGGCTCATCGCCCGCATGATCATTTTAGACGTAGTGGTCTTGCCGCAGCCGCTTTCACCAACCAGGCCAAGACATTCACCTGGATTGACGTGGAACGAAACATCGTCCACCGCCAGTACGCCGCCACCCGGTTTACCGCCGAACAGCTTGCGCTTGCGGGTTTCGAAGGACTTGCTTAAATGGCTGACGTCCAGCAAGGGCCCGGCGGCGCGGGCCGCTTCCGGCCATGGCTCCTTCTGGCGCAAAAGCCCGCCGGCCGCGGAGTTGATTTCGCGCAGGGGCACCAATCGTTCGCCCGGCTTCATGCCAAATCG
>CAUZBE010000221.1:0-5708 GCA_963577885.1 Alphaproteobacteria bacterium | reverse complement strand
CCGCACCGGGAATGCCGACTTCACCCAGCAGTTCAAGGGCACGGGCACGGGCTTCCCTGTCGTTCAGGGGCAGGTGGGTCTGGATCGTTTCGACCAATTGCCGGCTGATGGAATAGAGTGGGTTGAGGGAAGTCAGGGGATCTTGAAATATGGCGCCGATGCGGCGGCCGCGGATCCGGCGCAGTTCTTCGTAGGGCAGGTTATCAATGCGCCGGCCTTCCAGGATGATTTCGCCCTGGGCGATACGGCCTGGCGGCTCCAGCAAGCCGATAATGGCGGCGCCGGTCAAGGATTTACCGGCGCCCGATTCACCCACCACCCCAAGTATTTCGCCTGGCGCAATATCAAACGAGATGTCATCCACCGCCACCAAGGTGCCATGCCGGGTAGGAAATTCAATCCGCAGGTTGCGGACCGACAACAGGGCTTGGCTGCTGCTGTTTGGTTGGTACATGCCTATGTCACCGCAGCTTGGGGTTCAGGGCGTCACGCAGCCAATCGCCCAACAGATTGACCGCCAGAACTAATATGGCCAGCACGGCGCCGGGGAACAGGGCAATCCACCATTCGCCCGAGAACAGGAAATCCTGTCCCACGTTGATCAAGGTGCCCAGGGACGGCTCCGTCGGTGGCAGTCCGACGCCGAGGAAGCTCAAGGTTGCCTCGGTGATAATGGCCAGGGCCAGATGAATGGTGGCGATCACCAGGACCGGACCCATGACATTGGGCAGCACATGACGGAGCATGATTATAATCGTCGGGCGGCCGATCACCCGGGCAGCCTGGACATATTCCTTGTTCTTTTCCACCATGGTAGAGCCGCGCACGGTGCGGGCATATTGCACCCAGCCGGAAATGCCGATGGAAAAGATCAGGACATAGATCGCCAACTCGTCATGGGTATCGCGCGGCAACACACCACGGGCGACGCCATCCACCAACAACGCCAGCAAAATAGCGGGAAAGCTGAGTTGGATGTCGGCGACACGCATGATGACAGCATCGGTTCTGCCCCCCACATAGCCGGAGACCAAGCCTAGGCCGACGCCAAAAAACAACGAGAAAACCACCGCTGCGAAGCCAACCCCAAGGGAAATGCGGGAGCCATGGATAATGGTTGAAAGGATGCCGCGTCCCTGATCATCCGTGCCCAGCAAAAAGCGCGCATCACCCTCGGCCATCCAAACGGGTGGAATGGATGCATCCATCAAATCGATCGAGGCCAGGTCGAAGGGATTATGCGGCGCCACCCAGGGGGCAAACAGCGCCGAGAGCATGATCACGGCCGTAACCGCCGCAGCCACTATGGTAACGGGAGAGCGTTTAAAACTATACCAGATATCGCTGTCCCTAGCCCGCGCCAACAAATCCACCGCCCGCTCCCACGGGCGTAGTTCTACCACCGCACCGCCCCGCACTGATCTAACTTCAACCATGGCCGCCGCCCGCGCCCCGGTCCACCCGCAGGCGCGGATCGACGGCGTAGTACAACAAATCAACGATCAGATTGATGACCACGAAAAACAACGCGATCAGGCACAGGTAGGCCGCCATCACTGGGATATCCACGTCGGCCACCGCCTCGATGAACATCCGGCCCATGCCGGGCCATTGAAAGACTTGCTCTGTAATGATGGCAAAGGCGATGACGGAGCCAAGCTGCAGCCCGGTAATGGTAATGACCGGCACCAAGGTATTTTTCAGGGCATGACCAAAATTCACCGCCCGATTACTGAGGCCGCGGGCGCGGGCGAATTTGATATAATCCGTGCGCAGCACCTCCAGCATTTCGGAGCGCACCAGACGCATAATCAGGGTCATCTGAAACAGCGCCAGGGTAATCGAGGGCATGATCAGAGCCTTCAAGCCAGAGACCGTCAATAGCCCCGTGGTCCAGCTGCCCAATGCCACCACCTCGCCCCGGCCAAAGGTCGGCAGCCAGCGCAGAATAACGCCGAACAGCAGGATCAGCAGGATGCCGATCAAAAAGGTCGGCAACGATATGCCGATCAGGGAAACGCTCATAAATATCTTGGCTAAAAAGCCGTCCCGGCGCAGGGCCGTATAGACCCCCATGGGGACGCCGATAAAAAGGGCCAGAATGACCGAAATAATGGATAGTTCCAGGGTCGCCGGCATCTTCTCCAGCAACATCGTCTTCACGGGCCGGCGGTGGATATAGGAAAAGCCAAAATCACCCCGGGCCGTGTTGACCACATAGCGCCAGTATTGGACTACCACGGAATCGTTCAGGCCGAGTGTCTCCCGCAGCTGTTGCCGATCCTGCAGAGTGGTGTCCTGACCCACCAGATTGTTGATCGGATCGCCCACGAAGCGAAATAGCGCGAACGCGATCAACGCCACGGTCAACATGACCAGAACCGATTGCAGCAATCGCCGAATGATGAAGGCAAACATAGGCGGCTAAGTTATTTCCAGACACATAGGAACGCGGCGCGGCGCGGTCTAGGGACCGAGCCGCGCCCAAGCCAATTTCGCTGCCTTACTTGACGACGACGTAACGCAAATCGAGAACGTTGTCTGGCCGTTGATTAACCGTTACCCGGTCGGAAACGCCCCAGGACAGCGGTTGCTGATGCAAGGGAATGTGACCCACGTCGTCCTGATGGATCTTGAACACTTCCTTGATCATCATCGCGCGCTTGGCCTGATCGGTCTCCGATTCAATCATCGGCGCCAGAGCATGAACGCGTTCGTTGCAATAGCCGCCAAGATTGAACAGGCCCCGGCCCTTTTCCTTGGTCCGGCAGGCCATCAGAGGTTCGATCGCTTGATGGGCGTCCATGGTGCCCGGCGTCCAGCCCAACAGGTAGAACGAAGTGTCATAGTTGTTCTGGGACAGCACCTTGCCAAAGTATTTCGACTTGGTTTGCGCCAGCACCTTCACGTTGACACCCACCCTGGCCAACATCGCGGCCGCCGCCTGACAAATCTTCTCGTCATTGACATAGCGGTCGTTGGGGCAATCCATGGTCACTTCAAAGCCATCCGGATACCCGGCGTCGGCCAGAAATTTTTTCGACAAGGCCGTATTATAGGGCCAGCGTGCATTCAGGCTGGAGGCAAAGCCTCCGATTTGCGGCGCCACCATCAGGCCCGCCGGCACGGACGATCCGCGCATAACTTTCTGCTTGATGGCCTCCACATTGATGGCATGGGCAAAGGCCTTGCGCACTCGGACATCCTTGAACGGGTTCCTGCCCTTGATGTTGGAGTACAACAGCTCGTCCCGAACCTGGTCAAAGCCCAGAAAGATGGTCCGCGCCTCCGGTCCGGCCAGGGGTTGGACGCCCGGGGCGTCTTTCAAGCGCTGCCAATCCTGAACCGGCACCGGATAAGCCAGGTCCAATTCGCCCGACAGCAGGGCCGCCACGCGGGTCGCATCCTGGGAAATCGGCGTGAACGTACCCTTGGTGATGTTGGAGGGAATTTTCTTCCAGTAGCCGGCAAAACGATTGACCACCGTCTTCACGCCGGCAGCATGCTCCGAGACCGTGAAGGGGCCCGTGCCGTTGGCGTTCAGATTAGCAAAATTTCCTTCCTCACCGCCCCGCAGATTGGTTGCGGCTTCGGTCTTGTGCTCAACCGACCATTCCTTGTCCATGACGTACAGGATCAACAGGCTGCGCGGCAGGATCGGGTTTGGATTGGGGGTGATAATATCGAAGGTCATGGCGTCAATTTTTTTGATTTCCTTGATCTTCCCGGCTGGTACCTTCATGTCCGAGCCTTCGGTCAGAGCCCGCTTCCAGCTGAAGATAAAATCATCGGCGGTCACGTCGTTGCCGTTGTGAAATTTCACCCCGGCCCGCATTTTTACCCGCCAGGTATTGGGGCCGGTTTGGGTAAAACTCTCGGCCAGCGACGGCACGACATTCATTTTGTCGTCATAAGCAATCAGCGGCTCGTAAAAATTACCGTGAAAGCCGATTGTAAAGGTCTCAAACAGGCCGTGCGGATCAAGCGAATTCAGGTTGCCCTGAAAGGCCCACTTGAACTCTTTCGCACCCGCCGTTGGCGCCGCTAATAGCGTAGCTGCGGCCAGCGCGCCGGCGATAGCGGTTGCTTTCCATCGCATCATTGTAAATCTCCCTGATAGTTAGAAGGTTTTTTAAAGAATATTTGTATTGCCCGGCCGGGATTGTTTTCGACCGCGCCACAGGAGACCACAATATCCATAAATCACGGGCCGACACAATCATCCATTCGGGCATCTATTCGGGTACGGCCGTTAACGCGCGTCGCGAAAACCATTGGTAATGGGATAACGGCGGTCGCGGCCAAAGTTACGGGCCGTGATTTTCACCCCCGGTGGCGCCTGCCGTCGTTTGTATTCGGCCAAATACAGCAAATGCTCTATCCGCCGCACGACTTCCGCCGCATGGCCGCGGGCCAATATCTCGTCAAAGGCCATTTCCTCTTCCACCAGGCATCGCAGAATATCGTCCAGGGCCTCGTAGGGGGGCAGGGAATCCTCGTCCTTCTGGTCCGGTCGCAGCTCGGCCGAGGGCGGTTTGACGATGGTGTTTTCCGGAATAACCCGGCCCGCCGGACCCAGGGCATCCCCGGGCGCCTGTTGATTGCGCCAACGGGCCAGCTCGAACGCCGTGATCTTGTAGACGTCTTTCAAGACGGAAAAGCCGCCGCACATATCGCCGTAGATGGTGGCGTAACCCACGGACATTTCTGATTTATTGCCCGTGGTCAGCACCATATGGCCAAATTTGTTCGAAATCGCCATTAACGCTATGCCGCGGGCGCGGGATTGGATATTTTCCTCCGTGGTATCCGGCTCCCGCCCCGAGAACAGCGTTTCCAACATGGTTGTATAGGCCGCCACCGCCGGCTCGATCGTTACCGTATCCAGGCGGCATTGCAGCAATTCGGCACACTCGATGGCATCCGACAGGCTATGCTCGGAAGAATATTTTGACGGCAGCATGACGCACCAGACCCGGTCCGGGCCCAGGGCATCCACGGCAACGGCGGCGCTGAGGGCGGAATCTATGCCCCCCGACAGGCCCAGCACGACGCCCGGGAAGCGGTTCTTGTTGACGTAATCGCGCAGGCCCAACGTCATGGCCCGATAAATCGCGCTCAGGCCCTCGTGAGGCGCCGCTACCGGCCCCTGGGCACAGACCCAGTCGTCATCCACCCGGCGCCACGCGGTGATGGCCAGACCGGAGGCGAAGGTAGGCATTTGCAGGGCCAGGGAATGGTCTGCGTTGATCACAAAACTGCCGCCATCAAACACCAATTCGTCCTGGCCGCCGACCTGATTGACATAGACTATGGGCAGATGGGTTTCTAAAATCCGCGCCACGGCATGGTTCAGGCGCACATCAAACTTACCGTCCTCGAAGGGGGAGCCGTTGGAGACAATTAATATTTCGGCGCCGGTCTCCGCCAGGCATTCGCATACATCCGGCGTCCAAATATCCTCGCAAATCGGCACGCCCAGGCGGATACCACGAAAATTGACCGGTCCCGGCAAGGGTCCGGCGGCGAACACCCGTTTTTCGTCGAATACGCCATAATTGGGTAGATCATGCTTGTACCGCACCGCGGCAATTTCGCCCCCGTCCAACAGCAACACCGCATTGTGCAACAACCCCTCGCTGCGCCAGGGTGCCGTGACCAACAGACCCGGCCCGCCGTCCGCTGTTTCCGCTGCCAGATCCTGCATG
>CAUZBE010000220.1:0-5715 GCA_963577885.1 Alphaproteobacteria bacterium | reverse complement strand
CGAAGACAAGGATTTAGCCTGATGTTCGAGGGCCGGGATATTGCCTGTGAACGGGGTGAACGGCGGATATTTTCTGGTCTCAATTTTCGGATATCGCCGGGTCAGGCGCTGGTTCTGCGCGGTCCCAATGGCAGCGGTAAGACGAGCTTGTTGAGAATTGCGGCAACTTTGCTAAGGATCGCGGCCGGGCGGTTGACCTGGAACGGCGTCGATGTCGCCGAGGATCCCGAAAAACACCGTACAAGACTGCATTTTATCGGCCATCAAGATGCGGTCAAAGGTGCTCTTACAGTGCGTGAGAATATCGCCACTTGGACAAGAATTAGGGGGTCTTCGGGCGATCGAATCGGGTCCGCGATGATGGCGTTCGATATTTCGCACCTAGCCGACACGCCTGCGCAATATTTATCCGCGGGCCAGCACCGGCGCACTGCATTGGCCCGTCTGGTTGCCTCGCCAGCGGCTTTGTGGCTACTTGACGAGCCTACCGTCTCTTTGGATTCGGATGGTACCGCATGCTTGCAACAAGCAATCATGGATCACCGCGCCGCCAAGGGCATGGTCATGGCCGCAACTCACATTGAACTTGGTTTGGACGATGTGAATATTTTGCAATTGACTCCGCAATGAAGCCATTTATGGCTGTAATCGCCCGCGACCTGCATCTGGCGGTGCGCCAAGGCGGCGCGACTTTTTTGGCGCTGGTTTTCTTTCTGTTGACCGTCACCTTGTTTCCCTTGGGCATCGGCCCGGAACCTGCCATTCTTGCTCGTATTGCACCGGGCGTACTTTGGGTAGCAGCTTTGCTGGCCGCAATGCTTTCCCTGGATCGGCTGTTTCAGGCTGATTTCGAAGACGGCAGCCTGGAACAATTGACCCTGTCTGGGCTGCCATTGGGAGCAATCGTCTTGGCTAAGACTATCGCCCATTGGCTGACGACAGGATTGCCACTGCTGCTGGCTGCGCCGATATTGGCGGTGTTGCTGAATATGGATAGCGAAGGCTTCGCGGCGTTGCTTTTGACGATGTTAATTGGCACACCGGCGCTAAGTTTAATTGGCGCCATTGGGGCAGCCCTAACCCTGACGGTACGAAGGGGCGGGGTATTGTTGTCGCTGCTGGTTTTACCGCTATACATTCCGGTACTAATTTTTGGTGTCTCGGCCATTGATGCTGCGGTGCACGGCCTAAACGCCAAGCCGCATGTCCTACTTTTGACTGCATTGACGCTAGCAGCCATACCGCTATGCCCCTGGGCGGCGGCGGCGGCGGTAAAGTTGTCTTTGGAATAGTAAAAATTAGGTGCAGCATGCCTCGACAATTTGTTACTGCTACGGCGCTTGCTCCTTTAACTTGAGGGGGCTAAACCTCAACCCATGTCGATGCACTATTTTGCTAACCCAACGCGATTTACCCGCCTCGCCGAGCGCATTCAGCCTTGGGCCGAGGGGCTGGCGGGAGTATTGCTGGTGGTTGGCCTTTATCTGGCGTTGGTCGAGGCACCGGCAGATTACCAGCAGGGCGATACGGTCCGCATTATGTTCGTGCATGTACCGTCTGCCTGGATGGCCATGTTCTGCTATTCGTTCCTGGCGGTGGCCAGCGCCATTGCGCTTATCTGGAAGCATCCATTGGCGGACCTAGCTGCGAAAGCCTCGGCGCCAATCGGTGCGGGTTTTACGTTTCTAGCATTGGTGACCGGTTCCCTCTGGGGCAAACCCATGTGGGGGACCTGGTGGGTTTGGGACGCACGGCTTACATCGGTGCTGATATTGTTTTTCCTGTATCTCGGCTATATGGCCCTATGGCAGGCGATTGAAGATGGGCAAAAGGCGGCCAAGGCGGCGGCGGTCTTGGCCCTTGTCGGCGCGGTAAATGTGCCGATCATAAAATTCTCGGTGGATTGGTGGAATACCTTGCACCAGCCAGCCAGCGTCTTGCGCATGGATGGCCCGGCGATTCATCCTAGTATGCTGTGGCCACTTTTGATTATGGCTTTGGCGTTTAAGGCCTATTTCGTGGCCCTGTTATTGGTCCGGATGCGCATGGAATTAAATTTGCGCCGCATTCGTGCGTTGCAACTCGCGGAACGGACCACCTAGGGTCGCAAAAGGTGGATGGTATGAGGCATTTTTTTGAGATGGGGGGCTATGCCGGCTATGTCTGGCCGGCTTTCGTGATTGTGCTGGTTGTCATGGCGGTGTTGTGGGTCGCCAGTAGACGGGGTTGTCGTAATTCGGAACATACTTTGGCGGCATTGCGCAAAATCGTCAACAACAAGAAATTGACGCGCAGTGACCCGTAAACAGCGCCGTCTTTATATTGTCGGCGGATTTATGCTGATATTCGCGGCAGCGGCGGCGTTGGTGCTGATGGCGTTTGAAGAAAACATCGTGTTCTTTTATTCACCATCCGAGTTGGCACGCAAGATGGAAACACAGCCAATTCCTCCTGGTCGCAGGTTACGCATCGGCGGTTTGGTGGAGGAAGGTTCGGTTCAGCGCGATACGGATGGTATCACGATCACTTTTCGCGTAACGGATATGGTGGAAGTCTTACCGGTACGCTTTCGCGGCCTATTGCCAGATCTTTTTCGGGAAGGTCAGGGCATCGTCGCTGAGGGCAGTGTTGCGCAGAATGGGACATTCGTGGCGACGGAAGTGTTAGCCAAACATGACGAGACATATATGCCGAAGGAAGTTGCAGAGGCCCTGAAGAAGGCTGGGAAATGGCAGGGGAAGCAGGAATGACGGGCACTACGAAAAGGGAGAAGCCATGCGTGTTGTTAATCGAGCCCATCCCCAGTTGGGTCGTTGACCGGGCCCGTGATTGCTTTGATCTAATTGTCTTGCCGCATGAAAGTGAAAGACCGGCCGATTTCCTTAACCATGTGGACCGCATTCATGGCATTGCCATGCCGGGATTTGCCAAGGTTGATGCCGCCATGATGGCGCTAATGCCAAACCTCCAAATTGTTGCCTGTTTTGGCGTCGGGTTTGACGGCGCTGATGTGGGTTATGCCAAGGAACACGGGATTGCCGTGACAAATACGCCAGATGTATTGACGGATTGTGTGGCCGATCTCGGCATGGCGTTGACGCTGGCCTGTTTGCGTAAGGTTGTGGAGGGAGATCGCTACGTTCGGGCTGGGCGGTGGGTGAGCGAGGGAATTCTAGACCTGGCGATTTCGCCGCGCGGTCGGCGCATGGGTGTTATCGGTTTGGGCCGTATCGGCTTGGCGCTGGCGAAACGAGCCGAAGTGTTTGGCATGACTATTGCCTATCATAACCGTTCAAAACGGGATGATGTTTCTTACCCTTATTACGCCAGCGCCACTGCCTTGGCCGGGGCGTGCGACGTGCTGGTGCTGACTTGTCCCGGCGGCGAGGCGACCCAGAATTTGATTGATGGGGAGGTCCTTGCGGCCTTGGGCGCCGATGGATATCTGATTAATATAGCACGTGGGAGCGTGGTCGATGAAGCGGCCTTGGTGCAGGCTTTGTCGGAACACACCATTGCGGGCGCCGGCCTGGATGTCTTCGCCGGCGAACCGAGCGTTCCCAAGGCGCTGTTCGCCTTTGAAAATGTGGTCCTGCAGCCCCACCAGGCTAGTGCAACTGTCGAGACGAGGACTGCCATGGGCAATTTGACGATCGATAATTTGCTTGCGCGGTTTCAGGGTCTGCCCTTGCCTAATCAAGTGGCATAACGTGATGGCGGAACCACACCGCATATTAAAAGAGGCGTTGCGACTACGATTGCGCGGCATCTCTACGGCGTGGAGCATGGCTGAAGCAGTGATTGAGCTGAGTGTTGAGGTTATGACAGAGACAGATTTGCGTGTTAACGATCCTTACGGCATCGGTATGATGCCCATTTACGCTGAAATGCACCGCCATGGCGATTATTCGCCAGGGAGCCAATAATGATTGCCTGCTGTATGAGCCAGCCTGATAGGAGAAGGGTGGCCCAATGACAGCAGAGCTGGGACATTACGCGCTGGTGCTGGCGCTATCTGTAGCTTTGTTACAGGCGACAATACCCTTGTTTGGGGCCTGGCGCGGCGACCCTGGCTGGATAGGTTTGGCGCGGCCGGCAGCCTTGGTACAATGTTTTCTAGTGGTGATTGCATTCGGAGCCTTGATGTACGCCTATGTGACCTCGGATTTCTCCGTGCTCAATGTTGCCACAAATTCCCATTCCGCAAAGCCCATGTTGTACAAAATCTCTGGCGTCTGGGGTAATCACGAGGGTTCATTATTATTGTGGTTATTGATCTTGGCTTTGTACGGTGCGGCGGTGGCCTTGTTCGGCGGCAATCTTCCGGCGGCGTTTCGGGCACGTGTGCTGTCGGTACAGGCGATAATCGGTGTCGGTTTTCTGCTCTTCGTCCTATTCACGTCGAACCCGTTTGAGCGACTATTGCCAGCGCCCCTCGATGGGCGCGGATTGAATCCGTTACTGCAAGATCCGGGTCTGGCGTTTCATCCACCGTTTTTATATCTCGGCTATGTTGGTTTCTCCATGGCTTTTTCATTCGCCGTCGCGGCGTTGATCGAGGGTCGTGTTGATGCCGCCTGGGCCCGCTGGGTTCGACCCTGGACATTGTTAGCTTGGTGCTTTTTGACCATGGGAATAGCAATGGGCGCTTGGTGGGCGTATTACGAACTAGGGTGGGGCGGTTGGTGGTTTTGGGATCCAGTTGAGAATGCCTCCTTCATGCCGTGGTTGGCAGGCACGGCATTGCTGCACTCGGCTATCGTTGTGGAGAAGCGGGATAGCCTGAAAAATTGGACTGTGTTGCTGGCCATACTGACCTTTTCATTAAGTCTGCTAGGAACCTTCCTGGTGCGTTCAGGGGTCTTAACCTCGGTTCACGCCTTCGCCACGGATCCGGCTAGAGGCATTTTTATTCTGGCTTTTCTGATTGCCGTCATTGCCGGGTCGTTGACGCTTTATGCGGTGAGGGCGCCGGGCATGAAAGGCGGCGGATTGTTCGCACCAGTTAGCCGGGAAGGGGGATTGGTGCTGAATAATCTGCTTCTCTCGACTGCTTGCGCCACGGTTCTTTTGGGCACTCTTTATCCGTTGTTTTTAGACGCCTTGACGGGTGAAAAAATTACCGTCGGGCCGCCGTACTTCAACGCGACATTTGGCCCACTCATGGTGCCGGCACTAATTGCCATGGCCGTCGGCCCGATGTTACGTTGGAAACGCGGTGATATTCTTGGTGCGGTGCAGCGGTTGAAGTTTGCCGTTATCGCGACCTTGCTGGCCTTGCTTGCGACGTTGGTATTGGCCTTTGACGGCCCGTGGCTGGCGATCCCTGGCATTGCGTTAGGTGTTTGGATGATAGCGGCGGCCGTGGAGGAGGCAGCCTATCGCCTGCGGCTGTTCCGAGTTCCGGTTGGAGAAAGTATGCATCGTCTCATGCGTTCGCCACGGTCGGCATGGGGTACCACCTTTGCCCATGCGGGCGCCGGAATGGTGATCATCGGCATTGTGGCGTCGTCAGCTTGGCAAGTGGAAAAGCTGCAAGTCATGAGCCGGGGGGAGAGCCTTGCGGTTGGCCCATATGAGATCATTTTCGAGGGCGCCGCGCCTGTCGACGGTCCCAATTATGCTGCTGTACGTGGTGTCTTTCGAGTGAGCCGCAATGGCTCAGAAATTGCCGTTTTGCAACCGGAATCCCGCAACTATCAGGATCCGCCGATG
>CAUZBE010000219.1:0-5717 GCA_963577885.1 Alphaproteobacteria bacterium | reverse complement strand
GAAAGAAGGTTTGCAGGCCCTGCCCACGCAATGGAGTTTTGCCGAGGATGCAGCCAAGGAGCACGGCAATATCGTCGACCGCAAGAATTGGCGCATTGTCATGTTCTGGCATATCGCCGAGACACGGGAGCAGGCCCGCATAGAGGCCAGGGACGGCCTGTTCCGCTGGCGTAACGAATATACCGCCGGCACCCTGATGCAGGTGGGCGTGGAACCGTTCACCTCCCCCGACCAGGGGGTTGATGAAATGGCCTTCGTGGATGGCGCCACCTCCGTCATCGGCACGCCGGACGACCTGGTCGCGCGGATCCGCGAGATCATGGCGCTGACGGGCGGTTTTGGCACCGTGATCGGCTTCGTCCACGACTGGGCCAACCGCCAGAACACCAGCCGCAGTTGGGACCTGGTCGCCCGTTATGTCATACCGGAAGTCAACGGCATGCTGGACGCCTATCGCGAATCCCGCCAGTTCGTGGTGGAAAATAGAGGCTCCTTCAACCGGGCCCGCGAGGCGATCATGGATAAAATCATGGGCAACGAAAAAGCCGCCGCCGCCCTGAAACTAGGAGCCACCTCGAAAGCCCCCATGGCGCCCCATTCCGCCCCGGGTTTAAACAAGGAGGCGGGGGACTAGCGCCAGTTTCCACTGCTTGCAGCGACGCGCCAATCGCCGGCCTGCAATTAGTTTATCATGATCGGTCGGCGGGCGCGCCCGAGTACCGCCTAAAGCTATTACGGGCGGTGATCGCTCACGTGCTTAAAAAAATCGTGATCGTTATCAGGATACCGATACAGCCGACCACGATGCCAAAGGCATTGATTATAAAGGCTAAATAGGCCGCTGCCGGGGAGGCGTACAGGTCCAGATTTTGCCTGCCGCTGATCGCCCTGAAATGCACGGCGACGGGCCTTCGGCCTAGAAATACGATCAGCACCGACCAGCTGATGACATATATGGCGCCCTGAAAATAGGGTTGGGTTAGCGTTACCGCGACGACGGTGGCCATAATCACGACCCCTTTTAGCGGGTTTTAGCGGGTTGGTCGCTGTTAGCGGAATTTGGCCACGACTGACGCGCGCGATGGAGATGCCGTTGTAGGCGGCGCCGACGAGGGCATATAAAATTTGCAGATCGAAGAGTAATGCTCATTATTGTACATAATAGAAATTCATCCTGAATAAAGTGCGGAAGAGAGTTGCTGGCGCGGAGCGCCGCGAAAACTAGGAGTATACGAAAATGGCAATGGCCGCAGCGTTACCCGAAGCAATATATTCCGAAGCCGTGAGCGAATGGCTCGACGCGTTCGAGGCGGCATTGCGGAGCCAAGATTCGGCGGCAGCGGCGGCGCTATTTCTGCCCGACGGGCATTGGCGCGATTTGCTAGCATTCACCTGGCACATTCAGACCATCACCGGCATCGAGGGTATTGAGGCCCAATTGCGGCGAAGCCTCGAGGCCACCAGGCCGACGGGTTTCCATCTTCCGCCCTATCGAACAGCGCCACGCATGGTCACGCGGGCGGGATCCGAGTGTATCGAAGCGATCATCGGTTTCGAAACTGCCGTCGGGCCGGCCAGCGGCGTGCTCCGCCTCGTTCCGGAGACGGCGGTGCCGGGCCAGTGGCGCGCCTGGGTACTTTTGACGGCCCTGGACGAAATTGGTGGCCACGAAGAAAGCACCGGCTCGCACCGCCCCGACGGCGACAGCTTTTCGCGGGAATTTGGCGGCGATAATTGGCTGGATTTGCGCCAAAAGGCGCAAACCTATGCGGATCATGAGCCACAGGTTCTGGTGGTCGGTGGCGGACAGGCCGGTCTTGGCATTGCCGCCTGCCTGGGCCAGCTTGGCCTTGACGCGCTGGTCATCGACCGTCACGAGCGGATTGGCGATGCCTGGCGCAAGCGCTATCATTCCCTGGCCCTGCACAATCAGGTCCACATCAACCATCTGCCCTATATGCCATTCCCACCGAACTGGCCGGTCTATATCCCCAAGGACAAGCTGGCGAACTGGTTCGAGGCCTATGCCGAAAGCATGGAGCTTAACGTCTGGACCGACACCGAATTGGGCTCTGGCACCTACGACGAACAGGCGGAACGCTGGCAGATCACACTGACCCACACGGACGGCAGCGAGCGGATCATACGGCCGCGCCATGTGGTCTTCGCCACCGGGGTCAGCGGCATTCCCATTCATCCCGATCTGCCCGGTCTGGATCAATTCGCGGGCACGGTGATGCATTCGGGCGCCTATACCAGTGGCAGGCAATGGGCCGGGCGCAAGGTCCTGGTCCTGGGCACCGGGAACAGCGGCCATGATGTGGCCCAGGACCTCCACGCCAGCGGAGCCGATGTCACCATCATCCAGCGCGGCACGACCCTTATTGTCAGCCTGGACGAGGCGCAAAAGGTCTACAGCATGTACGAAGAAGGGCCGCCGATCGAGGATTGCGACCTGCTGGCGACCGCGTCGCCCTATCCGGTCATGGTCCAGGGTTACAAGTTGGGCGCCAGGGCCATGCGCGAGGCTGACAAGGAACTCCTCGACGGCTTAACCGCGCGCGGTTTCAACCTCGATTTTGGCCCCCCCGATGATACCGGCTTTCAGATGAAATATCTCAGGCAGGGCGGCGGTTATTGTTTAAATGTTGGCTGTTCCGAACTGATTATCGATGGCCAGGTCGGTCTGCTGCAATACGCCGATATCGATCAATTCGTGCCCGAGGGCGCGCGCCTGAAGGACGGCAGCATCGTCGAGGCCGAGCTTTTGGTGACGGCAACCGGTTACAAGAACCAGAGGGAGGTTGTCCGCGCCTCTTTGGGTGATACTGCCGCCGATCGAATTGGTACCGTGTGGGGCTTTGATGAGGGGGGCGAGATGGCCAACATGTGGCGCCGGACCGCACAGCCGGGTCTGTGGTTCACGGCCGGCGGCCTGCCCCATGTGCGGATCTACTCGAAATACCTAGCGATGCAAATAAAGGCCTGCGAGGCGGGCATTCTGGAGCTAACCCGGACCGAGAACGATACGCAGTCCGCCAGCGCTACGCCGACGCCGGCAGATGCCGAAAGAGAACTGGTCGTCGCCTGATCAAAGTTAGGTCAAGCGATGTCGGGCAATCGCCTATTCGGCGGCCTCCGCGGCCTGGGCGTTGAGAAAGCCAGCAAGCTGGCGGTCGTGGCGACTCATGGCGGAGCGGGTGCCGCGGTTGGTCCACGGCTTCCAACGGGGGCCAGGGCCTTCGGGGCGGTCGCCCATGATGGTGACCCGTTGAATGATCCGTTCCTCGGCAAAATCGTTCAGGACATAATGCTGGGTGCAGCGGTTGTCCCAGATCCCGATGGTGCCTTCGCTCCAATGATAACGGACCGTGAACCGGGGGTTTTGCACCCAGCGGGTCAGCAGGCCCAGCAAGGCTTCGCTCTCCACCGAACTCATCTCTACAATGCGGCGGGTGAAATGCTCATTGACGTAAAGCGCCTTGCGGCCGGTATCGGGATGCACGCGGATCACCGGGTGGATGGCCATCTTGTCGGCCCGGTTATGGGGGTGGGCGTCGTGCAATGCGCTGAGCCCTTCGCACAATTCCTGTAGGGGCGGCGATAGGGCATCAAAGGCCGCGCACAGGCTGGTCCACATGGTATCGCCGCCGTTTTCGGGACATTTCACCATGTTGAGGACCGACATCAGGGCCGGTTGCTCCTGGAAGGTCAGATCAGTGTGCCATTCATCGGCAATGCCGCCCTTGCTGGCTACCAGCTGGAAGATCTCGGGGTGCCGAGCGGAATTCTTATCCGTAAGGTTCGGGTGACCCTCCATGGGGCCGAACGGGCGGCCGAAGGCCACATGCTCATCCGCGCTCATATGTTGTTCGGGAAAAAACAGCACCATGTGTTCGTTCAACAGGCGCCTGATCTCGGCGATATCGCCCGCGTCCGCCTGGGCCAGCCTGACCCCGGATACTTCCGCGCCCAAGGCGCCTGCAAGCCGCTTGACGTTCCATTGGTTGCCGGTCAGTTTCGTTACCATTGCGATTTACCTCCAATGGAGTGTGATTTTTGTCGCGGATATATCAAGCCCCGGAGAGCCCTAGGCCTCTGGAGATTGTTGCCAGATTTCGGCCAAAAAATCTATCATTTTCCGTAATCACCAGCCTAGTGGTGCGAACCACACAGAAGAGTCCTTCGGTTTAGTGTCGTGCGCACGACGATTATTTGGAGTCGAGTGGTCTTTCGATCCTCATGGATGGGAACCATCCGTGAGAATTGGACCACTAGAGCAGGTCAACCCCGGCGCGGGCGCAGTCTTCATCTTCCTGAGCGGTGCCGCCGCCTACGCCGCAGGCGCCCTCGACAATGCCGTCCCGAATGATCGGCACGGCGCCCTGGCCCATGATCATGTGGCCGCCTTCCGCCGCGACGATGCCCCGGAAGGTCGGATGTTCGGCCCGTTCAGTCAGTGCGCCGCTGGGAACGCCGAACGAGGCGGAAGCGATGGCCTTACCCTGGCTGCCATACATGCCGGCCCACATGGCGTTATCCATGCGCTGAAACACCAGCAGACGGCCGCCGCTATCGCAGACCGCGACATTGACCCTGATATCAAGCGCCCCGGCCTTCGCCATGGCCCCCTGGGCGATACGATTAGCTTCTTCCAGTGTCAGCGCCATTGTCTTGCTCCTCTTCCCTTTATGGATGTAACGCTCCTCAATCCGCCAGTTCCGGAATAACCCAAAGCGGCGCCTCGCCCCGATGGACCCGTTGCACATTGTCGAATGCATTGCGGACCCGGGCCTGGTTGCTCTCGAAGGTCGGACCAGCCATGTGCGCGGTCAAGATGACATTGTCGAGGGTCAGCAGCGGATTATCGGGCGCGGGAGGTTCTTCTTCGTAAACGTCCAACCCGGCCGCCGCGATGCCGCCCGAGGTCAAGGCATCGTACAAGGCCCCTTCGTCAACGACCGGGCCACGGCTGGTATTGATCAGCATGGCGTCAAGTTTCATCGCCGCCAGCTCCGCCGCGCCGATCATCTTCTGGGTCGAAGCGTTTAGGGGAACATGCAGGCTGATCAAATCGGACGCGGCGAGGAGTTCCCGCAGCAGGCGGAAGCGCACGCCCAGCGCGTCCTCCTCGTCCTCCCGCAGGCGCGCGATATCGTAGTAGACAACCTTCATCCCAAACGCCAAGGCCAGCCGCGCTGTCTTCTTGCCGATGGTACCCAGCCCGATAATGCCCAGGGTCTGGTTCCGCAGTTCGTGCAATTTCGGCGTATCGTTGCCCCGCCAGCGGCCGGCCGCCACGTTGGCGTGCTGGCGGATCAATTGCCGCGAGACCGCCAGCATCAACAGCACCGCATGCTCCGACACGGCGACGGAATTGGCGCCGCCATTGTTGGAAACCGGTACGCCCGCCGTGCGCGCGGCCTCGATATCGGCCTGATCATAGCCCGCGCTCAGCAATTGTATCAGGCGGAGCTTGGGAGCCTGGGCGAACAATTCGTCATCCACCAGCATGTCGACGAAACCGACTAGGTATTCCGCATCTGCCAGGGCCGCTTGATATCCCGCGCCGGGCGGCTGGGCGATCACCAGGTCATAACCAGTCGGCACCATGTCGCGGGCGAAATCCGCCGCCGCGGGAAATTGTGTAACGAAAACGATTTTCGGATCCATGATGCGCCCACCTGCCTTGAATTATATTTTATCCATTGCGCCAT
>CAUZBE010000218.1:0-5763 GCA_963577885.1 Alphaproteobacteria bacterium | reverse complement strand
AATTGGTGCCCCCTCCCGGACTCGAACCGGGACGACTGTTAAGTCTCGGGATTTTAAGTCCCGTGCGTCTGCCAGTTCCGCCAAGGGGGCACGGCCTGAATGCGCGTTTTGCATGGCGCAACATGCCGTGCCGGGGGGCGCGGGGCAAGGGGGATTTGTTGTGCCCCTAGGATTTACTCACCATTCGCGGAGGGCGCGCCATTCGCCGTCGGTGCCCAGGACCGCTTTTTCGGCGTCGTAGCTATACAGCCAAGCCTGCTGGGGGGTGACGCCGCCGTCGTTGTTTCTGGCGTGAGCCGCCAATCGGGCGTTGCGGCGGGCGATTTCGTCGGCGTCTTCCAGGTGGTACCAGCGTTCGGCGTTTCGGGAATGGTGCTGCAGGCGTTGTGCGCGGTCCTTGCGCAGGCTCTCAAATTTCAACAAGGCGGCGGATACATTGCCGCCCTCGGTTTTCTGGCCTATTTCCAGACAACGCGCCAGCACCCAAGCGTCCTCGATGGATTGCACCGCGCCCTGGGCGTGATAGGGCAGCATGGCATGGGCCGCATCGCCCATCAGAGCAACCCGGCCGTTGATCCAGGTGGGCAGGGCTTCGCGGTCGTGCAGGGCGGTGACAAATAGCTGATCGGTCAAATCCACCAGCCCGCGGGCGTGGCCGTACCAGCCCGTGAAACTTTTTTGTACGTCCTCTTTGCTGGCGGTCTGGGACCAGCTTTCGCGCTTGTCATCATCGCCGGCGCCAATGGCGACCCAGTTGATCCGTCGCCCCCCCGAGACATAATAGAAGACGATGGATAGGCGCGGCCCCATCACGGCGGTAGATTGTTTTTCGATCCCCAGATAGGCGGCTTTTTCCACCTCAACCACGCCGCGCCAGGCCAGATAGCCCGAGGAGCGGGGTGCTCCGGCGTTGAAC
The DNA here is from genome assembly GCA_963577885.1 of Alphaproteobacteria bacterium. Taxonomy (GTDB): domain Bacteria; phylum Pseudomonadota; class Alphaproteobacteria. Next base: position 4,847 of record CAUZBE010000218.1, on the reverse strand, counting down.
AGTTGGTTGCGGACCACCGAATGAATGCCGTCGGCGGCGATCAGCACATCGCCGTTTTCCGCGCCACCGTCGGCCAGCACTACGCTGACCTTGTCGGCACCCTGGCTGGCCGAAACTACCTTGGCATTCAGGCGCAGTCGGTCGGGGTCCAGGCGGCATGCCAGGGCTGCGATCAGGTCGGTCCGGTGGGCGTGATAATAGGGCGCGCCGAAGGTTTTCCTCGCTACGGAACGCAAGGGCGTCTGCAAAACCGTTTCGCCGCTGCGCCAATCCTTCAACTGATGGGAGCCCGGTTCGACGCAGAATACGGCCATGGCCTCGCCCAGGCCTAGCCACTCGAGGATGCGTACGCCATTGGGGCTCAACTGAATGCCGGCGCCGACCTCCGTCAGGGCCGGGGCCTGCTCCAACACCAGGTAATCTAGGCCGGCCTTCTCGAGCGCCAAGGCCAGTACGGAGCCGCCAATCCCGGCCCCCACGACGATGATCCGAATGTTACGCCCTCCAACAATAATCCCGAGACACCATAGCAATATGTGGCGTTATTGCCATGGCCCCGCTGAAGCTTGCCCGATAGTTCCTATCATCGTGTTTTGGTATAAGACTTGGCGCCCATGAGAATTTCTGTTGCCGCGCCGTGACATCGCGCCTATTTCGGAAGTTGGGGCCATGATATCGTTTCAGGACCAACGGATTTAGGAGTGATAGGCATGTCAGGACCACTTAGCGGCTATCGCGTGGTAGATTTTACCAATGTCATCGCCGGCCCGTTCGCGACCATGATACTGGCGGACCAGGGTGCCGATGTCATCAAGGTGGAGGCGCCCCAACGCCCGGATCACACCCGTGGGGCCGGTCATGGGCAACAGGGCCTGCACACCTCTTACCTGAACAACAACCGCAACAAGCGTTCGGTCCCGATCGACGTCAAGAGCGAGGCGGGGCGCGAAGCCCTGAAAAGGCTAGTCGCCACGGCGGATGTATTCATACAGAACTTCCGTCCCGGTGTGGTGGAACGTCTAGGCATCGGCGAGCCCGAATTGCGGGCCATCAGGCCGGACCTGATCTATGTCTCCATGAGCGGTTGGGGCGAGACCGGCCCCCTGGCGCACAAGCCGGTTTATGATCCTATTATCCAGGCCCTGTCGGGTCTGGCCAGTGTGCAGGGCGGCTCGGACCAGGAACGGCCGCGGCTGATCCGCACTATCCTGCCCGACAAGCTAACCGGCGTGACGACGGCCCAGGCGGTGACCGCCGCCCTTGCCGGCCGTGCCAAAAGTGGGGAGGGGCAGCACGTCAAGGTGTCAATGCTAGATTCCGTAATTGCCTTCCTGTGGTCATCGGACATGGGCGGGCAGACCTTCGTCGGGCAGGAAGTTAGCGAGCAGCGGGCGGCGACTTTCATCGATCTGATTTACGAGACCAAGGACGGTTACATCTCCGTCTCCACCATGACCAACGCGCAGTGGGAAGCCTTCTGCAGGACCACCGGGCGCGAGGAATTTCTGGTCGATCCGCGTTTTGCGACGCCGGCCTTGCGCGATCAAAACGCCGACGAACGGCTGCAACTGATCCAGGAGACGTTGCACGGGAAAACGGCAGAGGAATGGCTGCAAATCCTCGACGATGCCGGCGTGCCCTGCGCCCCGGTGCTAACCCGTAAACAGATGATCAGTCATCCTCAGGTCGAGGCCAGCGGCATCGTGGTCGAGCATGACCACCCCCATGCCGGCCGGCTGCGCCAGGCCCGCCCGGCGGCCCGGTTCGAGGGTACGCCGACCGCCATCCGCAGCGGCGCACCCCTGCTGGGCGAGCACACATTCGAGGTGCTAGGAGAGCTCGGTTACAGTGACGTGGAGATCAAAGCTATGGTGGCGGCGGGTATCCTGCATGCCGCTGGTCCGGAAAAGGCGGGGTAGGGCCCGCATGTATCGTCTGTACAATCGGCCCGGCTCCGGTGGCTTCGTGGTGGAAGCTGCGCTGACCCTGGCAGGTGCGCGGTTTGAACTGCAGGAATTCGATTCAAAACCGGGCACGTCGTTGCCCGAAAGCTTCCGAGATACCAACCCCTGGGTGCAGGTGCCAACCCTGGTGCTGCCCGAGGGCGGCACGATGACCGAGACGGCAGCCATTCTGATCCACCTGGCCGCCAGCTTCCCCGGCAAGGGGCTGGGACCGGAACCGGGTACGGCCCAACACGCGGTATTCCTGCGCTGGATGGTATTCGCCAGCGTCAATTTGTATGAAGCGGTCCTGCGGCGGGGTTATCCGTTCCGCTATACCACGGATCCGGATGGCTACGAGGGCCTGCGCGCCGCCGCCGATATGCGTATGGCGGACGCTCTGGCCGTGCTGGAAACCGCCGTCGCGCCCGGCCCGTTCCTATTGGGTGGAGAGATGAGCGTGGCCGATATTTACATTACCATGCTGTTTACCTGGTTTGCCGGCGAGATCGATGCGCCGTATCTGGCGGCCCTGACCCAGGGCGTAGAACAACACCCATCCATTGCTCCCATCTGGCGCCGCCACTTTGGCGACCGCTAGTCCGGTTTCGATATTCGTCGAACAAGGGGCGCGGCCTAGAGCATATTCATTTTAAAAACTCTTAGATCTTTAGATTCAGAGCAATTTTTTCAATCAATTAGGATCGCTTTGCGACACTCATTAATTCGGAATTTCTCTAGGTCAAGCTGGCGGCATGCTTAATGCCGAGTTGGACGTACCCTTCCACCATATCGGCATGCATGGAGGGTTCCTCTGGGCGCAGATCACGCATGAATTTGGCCGGGTTGCCGCCCCAAAGTTGGCCCGATGGAATGCGTTTTCGGGGCGTCAGTATACCGCCGGCCGCCAGCATGGCGCCGGCCTCCACCACCGCGCCGTCCAGCACGACCGAGCCCATGCCGATAAAGGCTCGGTTTTCCAGGCGGGCGCCGTGAATGATGCACATATGGCCGATCAGTACATTTTCGCCGATCCAGGTATCTGCGATGTCCAAGGCGGTATGGATGATGGTACCGTCCTGGATATTGGTCCGCGCGCCAATATGGATCGGCTCCTGATCGCCGCGGACCACGCAGTTGTACCAGACGGTGGCATGCTCCCCCAGTTCCACCTTGCCGATGACATGGGCGCCAGGCGCCACGAAGGCGGTCGGGTCAATCGTGGGCCGGATACCCTTATAGGTAATGATGCCGCCCTTGCTCATATCGTCGTGCTCCTAGTTTTTTTGCTTTATTTGCCGGTCATACCCGTGGCTTCAAGGGAACAACGCCTCCTGTTCTAGGCCCATGGTCTCGGCCAGGTTATACATTACGTTCAAGTTTTGCACCGCCTGGCCCGAGGCGCCCTTAACAAGGTTATCAATCACCGAAACGATGATCGCTCGGCCCGACACACGGGCCGGAAAGACTCCGATCAGGCAATGGTTGGAGCCCCGGACATGGCGCGTCGCCGGGGCCATGCCCTCGGCGGCCACCACTCGGACAAAGGGTTCCCCGTCATAGCGTTCCGACAGGCACTCACGCAGATCATCCACCGATGCCCCGCCCGCCAAACGGACATAGTTGGTGGCCAAGATCCCCCGGTTCATGGGCACCAGATGCGGAGTGAAGGTAATTCTCAGATTTTCTCCATAAGCCTTTGATAATTCCTGTTCTATTTCGGGTCCGTGGCGATGCTGATCAATGCCATAGGCGTGTATGCCTCCAGATACTTCGGAGAATAGATTAGCCTGTTTGGCGCCTCGCCCAGCTCCGGTGACGCCAGATTTTGCGTCAATGATAATATCTTCGGGCGCGATTTTTCCCGCCGCCAGCAGGGGCGCCAGGGGCAGAATCGCCACTGTGGGATAACAGCCGGGGCAGGCCACTAGGCGGGCGCCGGGCAACTTATCGCGCGCGGTCTCGGTCAGGCCATAGACCGCCTCGGGCTGCAGGTCAGGGGCAAAATGTTCATGGCCATACCATTCGGCGTAGGTGTCGGTGCTATCCAGGCGAAAGTCGGCGGATAGATCTATCACACGCGGCGCGCCCCGGGTCGCGGCCGCCGCATCGCCCTGTCCCTCGCGCAAAACCTCGTCGATTAGGCTGTGGTGGGTTTGATGCAGCAGACCGGAAATGATTTCCTGGGTGGTGCCGTGGGGCAGGCCGCAAAACACTGCGTCAATCTCGACGCCGGCCCATTCCACTTCATCAATTTTGACCAGGCCGGGCAGATCCAGGCCGCCCAGGTGGGGAAATACCTGATCATAAGATTCGCCCGCATGGCTATCCGCGGTCATCAGGACAATTTCGGCCCGCGGGTGGCGGGACAACAACCGCACCAACTCTGCCCCGGTATAGCCCGATGCCCCCAGGATGCCAATTCTGATCTTCTTACCCATTGCCGCCGTCATGATATGTCTCCGTGCTTACCAACTACCTGTATATAGCAAACGAAAAATGGCTTGCAGCGCAATACTGCAAGCCATTTTAAGTGGGTACGTATTCGCGTTAGCGTTTCGAGAACTGGAAGCTTCGTCGGGCTTTTGCCTTGCCGTACTTCTTACGCTCCACCACGCGGGAATCCCGCGTCAGGAAGCCACCGGCCTTTAGCGTGGGGCGCAGGTCCGGTTCGTAATTCAGCAGGGCCCGGGAGATGCCGTGGCGCACTGCGCCAGCCTGGCCCGAAAGGCCGCCCCCAACCACTGTGCAATTTACGTCATACTGGTCCTTGCGCCGGGCCGACTCGAACGGCTGGTTGATGATCATCCGCAGCACCGGGCGGGCGAAATAGGTTAACCAATCCCGCCCATTGACGGTGATGCGGCCGGCGCCCGGCTTGATCCAGACCCGAGCAATGGCGTT
>CAUZBE010000217.1:0-5802 GCA_963577885.1 Alphaproteobacteria bacterium | reverse complement strand
TGCTAGACAACAAACTTAGCCATAACATCCTGCCATTATAGTAGCCGGTAAAATGAACGAGCAACGCGTCGAATATAGACCATTGGATTTTCCGGAAACCTCCGACCGCAATTTTGGTTTCCTCTTAAACGATACCGCACGGCAACTGCGCATCAATTATGACCGGCGCATGCGCGAACTAGGACTGACTAGGTCACAGTGGTGGGTGCTGACCCATTTGTACTTTAACGAGGGACTGTCTCAGACGAAACTGTCGGATATTTTGGAAATTGAAAGGGCGACCCTGGGCCGCCTGTTGGATCGCCTAGAGGCCAAAGGCTGGATCGAACGGCGCAGCGTCGAAGCAGACCGCAGAGTCAAGCTGGTTTACCTAGCCGGCGCGGTAGACCCGCTGTTACAGACCATGCGCGCCCTGGCGGCTGACCTACGGACAGAAGCCCTTGCAACTTTGCCGGAAGAAGAACAAGAAAGGTTTATTTCCACGTTGATCAAAATCAAAAGTAACCTCTCCGCCATGGCAGAAAACAGCAACGTCAATTTAAAGGATGGCCATAATGGCTGAACCCGCGACAGAAAATGATACAGCGACGCCGGGTGAACCAGCAGAGACCACGGTTTCGGAACTGCCGAGTTCTGCCCCACGCCGGAAGCGGCGCTGGGTACAGGGGTTGACCCGTTTTTTCCTGATGCTGGTGGTGCCGATTTTAGGGGTGCTGTACGGGGCCAGCCTGTGGGCGGAAAGCCTGCGCTACGTCAACACTGAAAATGCCTATGTGAAATCCCACGTCCTGGCGGTCAGCGCCGATGTGTCTGGCCGGGTGGTGGAGATCAACGCCCGCGATAACCAGGTAATCAAGCAGGGCGATACGCTGTTTCGCATCGACCCGCATTCGTTTCAGTTGGAGGTCGATGCCAAATTGGCGCAATTTGACACGATCCGCCTGGAGATCGAGGCTAAACGCATGGCCTACCGCGCCGGTGTGCGCGCTGTAGAAGAGGCTCGTGAATCCCTGCGCTACATGGACCAGGAATACACTCGCGCTGCGGAATTGACCAAACGTGGCGTCGGCACCGCGTCGAGGCAGGACTCGGCGCAGCATGACCTGGAAATGGCCAAACGGCAGCTCAGCACTCGGCAGGAAAGCAATCAGATGATCCTGGCCGAATTAGGTGGCAATCCCAATCGGCCGGCCGATCAAGATCCAAAATACCACAAGCTACTGGCGGATTATGGCGTTGCCCAGTTGGATCTGGAGCGGACGGTCGTCAAGGCGCCGGCGGACGGTGTCGCCTCGAACGTCAAGTTGCGCCTGGGCGAATACGTCCGGGCCGGCACGCCGGTATTCGCGATGGTGGAAAGCGGCGACCTCTGGGTTGAAGCCAACCTGAAGGAAACCCAGCTTACCCACGTCCGTCTGGGCCAAAAGGCAACGGCAGTGGCCGATGCCTATCCGGAGGAAAGCTATAACGCCGTGGTCGAAAGCATCTCGCCGGCCACGGGGGCCGAATTCGCATTGTTGCCGCCTCAAAATGCCTCCGGCAACTGGGTCAAGGTGGTACAGCGCATCCCTCTTAGGTTACGGATTACCGATGTTGAGGGGCGCAAATCATTGCGGGCCGGCATGACGGTCACGATCAGCATTGACACGGTACGGGAACGCGGTCTGGGCCGGGTAATCTATGATGGCCTGAATGGCACGTCCGCGGCCGGTTTCATCCCCGACTGGATCTTGGGCTGGCTTGCCGGCGCTTAGAACGCGGGCGAAGCCGGCTAATGGGACAGCAAGGGTGGTATAGGGTCGGCGACCGCGGAAGAAACCCCAGGCGGCGCGTTCTTCACGCAGCGCCTTGCAATCGAAACTAGCGGCGACGACTTCCTCCACCGCTCGACTTGCCTGGACGACGATATAGCCACGCTGATCGGAGATAAAGGACGGGCCATAGAATCTTATAGTAAGTTCATCCCAGTCTCCGTTACCGATGCGGTTGGCGGCGACCACTAGCACCGCGTTGCAGGCCGCATACCCTTGCATGGCCCACTGCCAGGTCATAATAGCACACCATGGATGGCAACCGATTGTGGTAGGATATTAACGTTCGTCCGCCCCCTGCTAGGCCATGATGCGGGATCTCGAACAACTTTTGCAGCAAAGTGATCTACGCCCCCCCGCCCGCGGCCTGACGGACCTGTCTTTCCGCCATATTGATATTCGCCCCGTGATCGTGGCGGCGACACGAACTTTGGCCATGGTCTTTAATTCTAAAAATCTGAGAATTCTCAGAATTATAATGCCCTAGGCAGCGGCGCCACCGCGCAGAAGCCGGCCCGGCGCGGGCTCGCCGTCGGGGATGGTGTCGGCACCGCGCTCGCGAATGACCACGCCGTTGACAATCACGTTGGCGATGCCGGTGGCCTCACTGATCAAGCGGTCCGCACCGGCGGGGAAATCATAGACCCGTTGCAAGGGCTGGTCTCCCACTGTGGCCGGATCGAAGATCACCACATCCGCAGGGTTCCCCAGGGCCAGGCGGCCCCGATCGGTGATCCCCAATACCTCGGCCGTGCGCGAGGTCAACATACGGATCGCCTCTTCCAGGCTGAAGGCTTTTTTCTCCCGGACCCAGCGCCCCAGGAAAAAGGTCGGCTGACAGGCATCGCACAACTGGCTGGCATGGGCGCCAGCATCCGATAGCCCTAAAACCGTACAATCGCTTTTCAACAGCGGCTCCACCTCGTCCTCATTATGGTTGGCCACGGGCATGCGGAAGCGCGCCTCCAGATTAGAGGCCAAGGCCAGGTCCAGGGCCAGATCGATGGGATCCATATTGCGCTCGGCCGCGACTTCGGCCAACAGCCGCTCAGCCAGTTCCGGCTCCCGGTCGCATTGGGAAATCACAGTCTTGGCAAAAGAGCCTTGGAATGACGCGCGGATTGTTTTCATGCGCTCCTTGAAGGCCGCGCGGAATTCGGAATCCTTGTAGATACGGCACTTGCCGTCGAAACCCGCCGCCGACACCGGTTTAAACAGCGTGATCGGTTCAAACACGAATGGTGCGAGGAATTGATATTCAAAGTTTAGAGGCCGGGGCGTAACCTGCGGGCTGATCTTTAAACCTCTGGCCGCAAAATCCTGGGAAATCTGTAACTGTTCCTCGTGTCCGCCCTTGCCCAATGAGAGCCCCGCCAAAAGCGCGGTCCAGGTGATCGGCCGCCCGGTGCGCATGGCGATCTGTTCAAACTCGTCGAGAAATAATTCCCGCCCGACCGTAGCCTGAATGACGCCCCGGTCCAGGCCACCCAGCACATCACACAGGGCATGAATTTCCGCCATGCCCGCGGCCCGGCTGGGCACGGGCCGGCCTTCGTAACCCACATGGGTCGAGGCTTTTGAGGTGGCAAAACCCAGGGCGCCAGCCTTGATGCCGCCCGCCAGCAGATCGCACATCGTGGCCAACTCGTCATTGGTGGCGGTCCGCTCCGTCGCCGCCTCGCCCATTGCATAGGTTCGTAACGGGGTGTGCCCCATCAGGACACCAACATTAATCGACGGACCAACCGCCTCGATAACATCGAGATATTCGGGAAAAGTCTCGAATGGCCAAGTTTCGCCCAAGCCTGCGTTCAGGGCGGCGGCGCTCATGCCTTCCACTTTTTCCAGCGTGCGGACGATCATATCGCGATGAGCCGCCTTGGTTGGCGCGACGCCAAAGCCGCAATTGCCAATAACGGCGGTGGTTACCCCATGCCAAGGCGAAATGGACAGGTTGCGGTCCCACAGCACCTGGGCATCGTAATGGGTGTGGATGTCGACAAAGCCCGGGCAGACCACCTGGCCGTCCGCATCAATCTCCCGGACCGTGGCATCGGGGGCCACGCCCATGGCCACCACTTTGCCGTCAGTGACGCCCAGATCGCCGAAAAAGGCCGGCGCGCCGGTGCCATCGATAATCGTACCGTTGGTGATCTTTAGATCGTACATTGTCCCACTCCCCCTCGTGCTATACGCCGGTCATGCCATAAAGTTCCACAACGTTGTCATGCAGCACCCAGTCCCGCTCCTGTTCGGTCATATCCGCAGTATGTTCCTCCAACATCTCCTGGCTCCACGGCCAGGTTGAGTCGGAATGGGGAAAATCATTGGCCCACATTAGCCGGCGGATGTTGCAGCTGTCGCGAAATTTGAATGCCGTCCAATCGTCCTGGAAGGTCATGTAGACGTTTTCCAGGAAATATTCGCTGGGCAGCCGTTCCAGTTCGTCGCATTTCATCCAATAGCGGTGGCGCTTGTAGGCATGGTCCATGCGGTACATGTAATGGGGCGCCCAGCCCGCGTCCGCTTCCACGCAGACCAGCTTCAATTTTGGGTGCCGTTGGAAGACGCCGCCGAAGATGAACATGCCGATAATATCCTGGCAGCCCCGGATGATGCTGCAAAAGCCGTTGATCCGGGGCCCGCGGGGGGCGCCAAGCTGATCCGAACTGGAGGTCAGTATATGAAATGACAAGGGAATTTTCAGATCCACGGCCGCTTCATAAAACGGATCATACTCCATGTGGTCATAGTCCTGATGCCTGGGATTTCCGGGCATCATCACGCCCTTGAAGCCCATATCCTTGGCCCGGCGCAATTCCTCGATCCCCTCTTCAACCGAGGCCATGGTGACCTGCGCCATGCCGTACAAACGGTCCGGCGCCTCGGCGCAATATTCCTGTAGCCAGCGGTTATAGGCCGTCATACAGGCCCGCTTGTAGTCGAAGTCCGGATGATTGCAGAGTACCATGCCGACGGACGGATATATGATCTCGGCGCCCACACCGTCCCGGTCCTGATCGGCTAGCCGCAGCTTGGGATCCCATCCGCTACGATGCATCTCATCGAATTTACCGCCGCTCCACCGCAGTTCCTTGGGGTCCCGCCCGGCGGCGGCGACCAAACCGATGGGTATAGATTTTTCCATGCCGTCGATGACATAGACATCGCCATACTGTTCGCTGTGGGAAACATGTGGAGCGCGCTCACGAAAGCTGGGGTCGATATAATCGATGTAGCAATTCCGAGCCTCGGTAATATGTGAATCCGCAGATATCGGGGTTTTCGCCATTTAAAATTTCCCAAAAAAAGTATTCTTTTATGATCAGCCTTATCGCAGACTGTGGCCTACACCGTCAACACGCGCAGGGCCTCTGCGCGGAGGTCGACCTTGCGGATCTTGCCCGAGGCGGTCATGGGAAAGCCGTCTACAAAGATCACGTGGCGCGGAATTTTGAAGCTGGCGACCTTACCCCGGCAATAGTCGATCACGGCCTCCGCCTTGATCTCAGAACCCGGCGGGCGCTGCACAAAGGCCACCGGCACCTCGGATAACGCTGCATCAGGCAGGCCGACAATAGCGATTTGGAACACCTCCGGGTGCCCCAACAACAGGCCTTCGGTTTCCATGGGGTCGACGTTTTCGCCGCCCACCTTAAGCATATCCTTGTAACGGCCCAGAAAGCGCAGATAGCCGTCTTCAAGACGCTCCGCCGTATCGCCGGTATGAAACCAGCCTTCGGCGTCGTAGCAGGCAGCTGTCTCTTCCGGTTTTTTGTAATAACCCAACATCAGGCTATAGCCCCGCACCAACAACTCTCCCGGCACACCGACGGGTTGCTCGGCGCCCGTCTCCGGATCGGCGATCCGCGTTTCATAGCCCAGGCCCGGGTAGCCGGAGGTCTCGCAGCGGTGAGTTTCATCGTCATCCAGGGCGCCGACCATGACGCCTAGCCAGGTCTCCGTCATGCCGAAACCGGAGAGGCTCTTA
>CAUZBE010000216.1:0-5807 GCA_963577885.1 Alphaproteobacteria bacterium | reverse complement strand
TTTTCGGCTGACGTAAGAAACGCCGAAATTTCGGCCGATTTTACGTTGCCAAAGCCATTTCTATGGTGTATTTCGCGCGCCCTCTGACAGACCAGTTCCGAATTTGCAGCCTAAGCTAACATGGAGAGTCTCCAATGGACTTGTATACACAGGAAGATATGCGGCGCGATAAACGAATGACCATCTTCAAATACGCTGCCATCACAACAGTGGTTATCGCGAGCTTCTTCGCATTAATAACAATTCAGGCGTAGTTTTTACCGCGCGATAATTTCCCACAAATCAACAACCCCATCCCGCCAGCGCAGCCTAACCTGACGCAGGCCAACGACCAAAGTGCCGACCCAACTTCCGCCAGGACCAGCCCTCAGCCCTGAACCAAAGTAGACGCCTGTACTCCACCGGCACCAGTTGTAGCCATGCCAGCACCTCCTCCATCCGCTGGATTGCTGCCGGTGAAGGTATGGGCGGTGTGACCTTCGCGTCCTCGTAGCCATAGGCCGTGTTCGGATCAGGCTTGTAGTCGGGCCAACTCGTCAGGAACGGGCGTTCCCGTACAGTAACCGGCGAAGGACGCTGGCGGCGTCACAAGGCCCCTCTCAATCTTGGCCCGGTCCAATTCCAGGGCCTCAGAAAGAACGCTACAGCGGCCCTGTATGAGGCTGGCTGTACCCCGCAACAGGTCCAGGGTGTCACCGGCCACAAGACCCTGCAAATGGTGCAGCATTACGGGCGGGGTGCACGTCAAGAACGGCTAGCAAAACAGGCCATGGAGAAGTGGAAAAAGAACATCGATTGAACTGAAGTGTAAAACTTTCCCAAAAAAAAGTGCAGAACTTTTCCGAAAGAACAGGATGGGAATAGATAAGTTCTTATAAATAAAGGGGAATTTGGTCGGGGAGACTGGATTCGAACCAGCGACCCTCTGCTCCCAAAGCAGATGCGCTACCAGGCTGCGCCACTCCCCGTGCGCTGTTTTCTGCGCTCTTTGACCCTCTAGGTCAATAAAAAAAATGGGACTTTCTGGCTACAAACAGCAATTTTTACTCTTAAGTCCTGAAATTCTTTCGACCGCCGTTGCCGCTTTATTCAGGTTTGAGGGTATCCGTTAATCGGACCAGGCCGAATATAAATACGCTACGGCTTCGACGAGACTTCGGCCAACGATTCTTTGATGGCCAGGTTCCGGAATTTGAGCAGTCCCTTGCCCATTTTTCCTCTATCGCCACTGACCCGCCCGGAGATGACCGCCTTCATGCCGTCAACATGCGCCTTTATCAACGCGACTAGTTTTTCGCTGCATTCTTCTAATTTACGGGTATATTCGAAGAAGGATGCACCAAAGTCGGTGATCAAGGGATAGCTAAAGGTACCACCCTGCCCTTTCATATCGAGGGTAATGTCATAAATTGCCGTTATTTTTTCGTTGCGCAGTTCGGGGGTATAGTAGCAACGGCGGTAATTATCGGACAACTCCTCCACTACGCCCTGCACACGATCGGGGTAGTCTTCGGACAATTTTTAAAACCCTGCTTCCGCCGCCTGGATCGCTTCGATAGAGATTTCGCCCTGTTCGCCCGCCGTGCCCTTGGCGCTTCCGGCTTTCCCCTTCAGGACGGTCCAAATGATGAAAAAAGCTGACTGTTGGATCGTGTGGATCTCAATAATTCAGGATTTTTCCAGGTGTTTTCTAATCGTTGCTCCACAACTCATGCGCCTGTTTGGCGCTGTAATAACCCCGCGCAATATCGCGTTCCACTAGATCGGGATCGCGCAGGCGGGCCTCGCCATAGCCCCCGCCTCCGGGGGTGGAAACCCGGATGATATCGCCCTCGGAAACCTCGATATCCTGTGCCTTGGAGAAATGAGGTGGCACATAAAACTCGCCCTTACGCTCGATCCGAACCACGTTTACGGACCCATCGGCACCACCCAAGACGCCCTGCGGCCCATAACGGCCGTGGTCCATGACGAACGACGCCCGGCCCCACCCCTGGCGTAATTCAATGGTGTAATTGACGCCAAAGCCACCGCGTTGCCGCCCCGCACCGCCCGAACCTTCACGCAAGGAGAATTCCTTGAATAGCACGGGATAGCGCTGCTCCAACACCTCGATGGGCTGCATGGTTGATATGCCGATGGTGGAACAGCCATTGGTCAAGCCATCCATATGGGCGCTGCCGCCATAGCCACCGCCGGAAAATAGATACATCACATAGGGTTTGTCGTGGCGCCGATCGATGCCGCCGAGGGCAAAGTTGCCCGAGGTTCCGGCCGGCGCGGCGAACAGACGTTCGGGCAGCGCCGTGACTAGGGCCGCGAACACCGCCTCGGCGATGCGTTGGCTGACCTCGGCTGCACAGCCGGACACGGGACGGGGATATTCCGCATACAGGAAGGTTCCGACGGGATCGGTAATATGCAGCGGTTCGAACGTGCCGGCGTTGATGGGCACCTCCGGAAAAATGTGCTTCATAGCGAGATAGATAGCGGAGCGGGTGGTCGCGATCACCGAATTCATCGGACCCTTGCAAGGGGGACTGGAATTGGACAAATCAAAATAAAGCTCGCCATCCCGCTTTTCAATCCGCAGGTCAATCTTCAATGGTTCATTTACCACACCGTCGGAATCGATCCAGGATACGCCCTGGTACGGCCCGTCGGGAATATGGGCGATGCAGGCCCGCATCTGTTGAGCAGAGCGCTCCCGCATTTCCCCAATGGCGGCTTCCATCAGGTCCCTACCGTAGCGGTCCAGCAGCCCAGTCAGGCGCCGCTGACCCACCCACAACGCCGCAACCTGGGCCTTGATATCGCCAATGGTTTCATTGGCGACCCGTATATTGGACATGATGATGGACTGAATTTCCTCGTCCAACACCCCGCCTTTATAAAGTTTAACGGGCGGCAGGCGCAAACCTTCCTGTTCCACTTCCGTGGCCGTAGCGGAAAAGCCGCCCGGCACCGCGCCGCCCGTATCCCGCCAATGGCCGGTGTTAGACAGCCAGCAGAAGATCTCACCTTGATAGAAGAACGGCATCGCCATACGCACATCCATCAGATGAGTGCCTCCTAAATAAGGATCGTTGACGATATAGATATCACCCGGAACCAGATCCTTAGCCTGGCCAATCACGGTGCGGGTAGAATATTGCATGGTGCCGACAAAGATCGGCAAACCCAGCTCCCCCTGGGCAATTAAGGCGCCGTCGTCGCGGTGGTAGATCCCGTCAGAGCGGTCCATAGCCTCGGCGATCACCGGGCTGAAGGCCGCCCTTTGAAACGCCAGATCCATTTCATTACAAACCTGGTTAAGGCCGTTTTGCAGCACCGCCAGGGTAACATGGTCAACGTGTATATTTTTCTTCTGCTGTTGCATTTATTTATCCCCGAAATGCCGGTGGCACGCTGATCACCAGGTTGGCGGCGTCATCGACCACCACTTCATTGCCCGGCTCTATGATAATGGTAGTATCCAACTGCTCCAGCACCGCCGGCCCCGTGAACCGGGCGCCAAGAGGCAGAGCATCGCGCGCGATGATAGGGGTCTCTTGCCAACCGCCCTGAAACCAGACCTTCCGGCTGCCTGTCTGAGCCTGCGCCACCTCCCCCACCCGTAATCCAGGATCCATCAGCGAGGTCAAGGCAATCTCCGGCCGGCGGCCGATAACGGCCGTGTGCAACGTGACCAAAACAGCCCTAATTTCCGGCAGTTGTAGAGAAAAGCGATTGAAATAAGATTCCTCGAACACCGTCTGCATGGCCTCACGGCTGACAACCGCGCTGTCCAGGGGAATGCGTAGAATATGGCTTTGGCCCTGGAACTGCATCTCGGCCGCGTGAACCAGGATCTCATCCTCTATCTCCACGCCTTCGCTGATGATGATGGCCCGGCCCTCGGCAATCTGTTCCGCCATGATTTGATGCACCCGGTCCATATCCACATCAACCAGCGGCTGGTTTATGGTGTTGACATAGTCGTGGCGCACATCGGCGACGACACAGCCGATGGCGTTGGTGATGCCTGGCCTGGCCGGAATCAGAACCGTGGGAATGGCTAGTTCGGCCGCCAGGGCCGTGGCGTGCAGGGGGCCGGCACCGCCAAAGGCAAACAGCGCGAAATCGCGTGGGTCATGGCCCCGGGACAGGCTGACCATGCGGATAGCGCCGGCCATGCGGTCATTACCAATTTGTAAAATGGCCGCCGCCGCCGCATCGGCATCTAGACCAAGTGGCGCACCTATCGTATCAACCAGGCGTTGGTGCAACTTCTGCATGGAGACAGTGTTTTCCACCGCCAACAGGGCTGCGGGGTTCATGCGTCCCAAAACCAGATTAGCATCGGTGATGGTGGGTTCCTCGCCACCCTTGCCGTAACAGATGGGACCGGGAACGGCACCAGCTGAACGTGGTCCGACCTGCAATATGCCCGCATCATTGATAAAGGCGATGGAACCGCCCCCCGCCCCAATTGAATGCACATCCACCATGGGGACATGGATCGGCATGCCATATTCCAACTGCAATTCCGAAGAGGTTGCGGGAATGCTGCCCTGGATCAAACCCACATCGGATGAGGTACCACCCATATCGTAGGTGACGATGTTCTCAAAACCACAGCGCGCGCCAGTATATGCGGCCGCCATGACGCCCGATGCCGGGCCGGACATCACCGTGTTAATGGCGCGATCCGCTACGATGGCCGAGGAAACGGTACCGCCGTTGCCCTGCATCACCAGAAAATCGCGGTCATAGCCACCATCCACCAATGCCTTGCGCAGGTGCGCCAGATAGCGGCCCAATACCGGCTGCACGGCGGCATTGACGGCGGCCGCGACGCCACGTTCATATTCCCGAAATTCGGCCAATACACCGCTGCCGATGGTAATGTGGCTGTTAGGCCAGACCTCGGCCGCGACTTCTGCCGCCCGGCGCTCGTGGCTGTCATTAGCATAGGCATGCAGGAAATGGATGACTAAGCTTTCACATCCCTGAGCGGCCAACGTCTGGGCGGCTCGACGCACGCCATCTTCGTCGAGCGGGGTTACCACATGACCGCCCGCGTCCATCCGCTCGGCGACCTCCAAACGATATTCTCGGCTGATCAACGGCTCGAACGAGCCGATCAGGCCATAGGGATTGGGCCGCGTACGCCGGCCTAATTCCAGCACATCGCGGAAGCCAGCCGTGGTGATCAGGCCGCACAGGGCAATCTTTTTCTCCAACAGGGCATTGGTGGTGGTCGTGGTGCCGTGCACTAGCAAGGATAAATCCTTACAGTCAACGCCGGCGGCAGCCACGGCCTGCATGACCCCGACGGCCTGGTTGTTGGGCGTGGTGGGCACTTTCGCGATTTTCACTTCGGCCGCGGTCTCATCCAAAAGGATCAGATCGGTGAAGGTACCGCCAACATCGCAGCCGATAATTTTACTCACGTGGCTAAACCCTCTTCACTCTGATCGCGAGGCCCGGCGCTTTTCAAAATCTTACCCGCAACGGAACCCACTGTGGAAACTTGATTGCCCAGGGTCAACATGGCGCCTTGAATAACGCCTTGAGCCAGCAGGCCCCGAGCCCGGTCGACACCGGATAGCAGTGCCGCCCGGCGAACTCCTAGCGGCAGGGGTGCGACGGCCACTGTAACGGCAAGGTCGCCTAGATCGCTGTCGGGATCGAGACTGTTGGCAGGCACCCGCTCTATACCCGGGTAATCTATATCCACCCGATTGGCTATCATCGTGGCGGCGGCATCGGCCAGGGCGGCCGTAGCGGCCAATACAGTCACCGCATCGGCGATCCCCCGGGAA
>CAUZBE010000215.1:0-5816 GCA_963577885.1 Alphaproteobacteria bacterium | reverse complement strand
GTTTTTGACCCTCGCTGCCGCCGTCGCTTATCGCCGGGGGATCAGGCACATTATTGGCAGCATGTGCGAGACCAACTTCTCGGGCTATCCCGATTGCCGGGACGACACCATAAAGGCGATGCAATTAGCGCTTAACCTGGGCATGGATCAACGCTTTGTGCTCCATATCCCACTGATGTAGATCGATAAGGGCGATACCTGGCCGCTGGCCGCGGACCTTGGTGACGAGACCCTTGTGCAGATAATCATAAAAGATACCCATACCTGCTATCTGGCGGATTGGATAAACAGGCGGCCATGGGGTTGTGGCTGCGGCACCTACCCGGCCTGCGATTTGCGTAGTAATCGCTATACGAACTATCTACGTGGCAAAGACATCGTCACGGTGTCTGATATGGTCTAAATTATTGAGGATATCCGAAAAAAAGAGGACGGACATGCATGATCTGGTAATTCGCGGCGGCACTATCGTCGATGGTTCGGGCCGGGAGAAAACGGCAGGCGATATAGCTATCGATGATGGCCGCCTGACCCAGGTTGGCGGCAAGGCAGGGCCCGCGCGCGCAGAAATCGATGGTGACGGCGCCATCGTAGTGCCAGGCTGGGTCGATATCCACACCCATTACGATGGCCAGGTGACCTGGGATCCGCATCTTTCCCCCTCCGGCTGGCACGGGGTTACCACCGCCGTGATGGGCAATTGCGGCGTCGGTTTTGCGCCCGCCTCGCCGGACCGGCAGGATTGGCTGATTGGCTTGATGGAAGGCGTGGAAGATATTCCCGGCGCGGCTCTGGCCGAAGGTATTAAGTGGGATTGGGAAAGCTTTCCCGAATATCTCGACGCCTTGGATGCCATGCCCCGCGCCTTGGACGTAGGCACTCAGGTGCCCCATGGCGCGGTACGGGCCTATGTCATGGGGGAGCGGGGCGCGAGTAACCAATCCGCCAATCCCGACGATATGAACGGCATGGCGGCAATCGTGGAACAGGGCCTTGTGGCAGGCGCCCTGGGCTTTTCGACCTCCCGCACGATGTTGCACCGTTCCGTCGACGGCGTCCCGGTGCCAGGCACCTTCGCCGGCGCCGACGAACTTCTAGCGATCGGTCAAGGTATGAAGCGAGCCGGCCATGGGGTATTCGAGCTGGCCACGGATTTTGGTATCGGAGGCATGGGCGGCCAATTCGGCGCCGATATGGATTGGATGGTGCGTCTGGCGCGGGAGACCGGCCTGCTGGTGACCTTTATCCTGGGCCAGGCCGACACAGTGCCGGATGAATGGCGCGAGATCTTGCAGATGACCAAGGCCGCGCGTGCGAGCGGCGCCGACGTCCGGGCCCTGGTCGCGGGCCGGCCGGCCGGGTTGTTGCTGGGCTTGCAAAGTTCCTTGCATCCCTTCATGGCCCATCCCACCTACCAGCGTCTGGCCCATTTGCCACTAGCGGAGCGTGTTGCTGCTTTGAGGTGCCCAGAAATCCGCGCCGCCATTATGGCCGAGAAAAGCGGCTTTACCGGCCGCTTTAATCCCACCGTGGCGAACGGCTTTCACAAGATGTTTCCCCTGGGCGATCCACCTGATTACGAGCCCACCCAGGATAAATCCATCGCCGCCATCGCCCAGCAGCAAGGCCGCCCGGCGCCCGAGGTCTGTCTGGATTATTTGCTAGACCGAGAGGGCAAGGAATTGCTCTATTATCCCCTGGTCAGCTACACTCATGGTGATTTCGACGTGCTGCGGGAAATGCTCGAGAGCGACGATACTATCCTGAGTCTGTCGGACGGTGGGGCCCATTGCAGTCTGATCTGCGATGCCTCCATGCCCAGCTATATGTTGAGCCATTGGGTCCGCGACCGAGACAGGGGCCCGCGCCTGGGCCTGGAACAGGCGGTAAAATACCAAACACGGGATACGGCGTTGAGCTATGGCCTGGCCGATCGTGGCCTGTTGGCGCCGGGTCTGAAGGCGGATCTAAATATCATTGATATGGACCGCCTGCGCCTTTCGCCGCCCCACATGGTCAACGATTTACCGGCCAATGGCCAGCGCCTGGTGCAGCCTGTTAAAGGCTATCTAGCCACTGTGGTCGGGGGCGAGATCACCTACCGCAACGGCACACCCACCGACGCCATGCCCGGCAGGTTGGTGCGGGGTCCGCAGGCGGCGTAAGTTCTACTTAGGCGGCTCGGAAAAGGTAAAAATGAAAAGATTATTAGAGTGGTGATCCGCGAACGTTTACGAGAGGCGGGGGATTTATGACAGCAGCTTTGGAATGCGGTGATCTGGCGCCCAATTTCATGCTACCCAATTGTAAAGGCGAGCTGGCAAGATTTTATGACCGCTTTGCTGGCAACGCGGTCGTGCTTTGTATTTGCCAATCTGCTAGCGTTGCCGAGGTGGAAGGGAAATTGCGCGGTTTAGCGGGACAGCTGGATCAAATTTACGCCGCCGAAGGCCGTATCGTTGTAGTCACCCAGGACAACCATGCGGCCAACGCACGGTTTATCAGCAGCTCGGGATTGGACCTGGACATTCTTTCGGATCCGGCCGGCGCCATCACCGCCGGTTATTGCGGTAAGCCTGCTACCGAGGAACCGGAAACCGGGCGGACGCCACGTGGCGGGAACGGCCTTTCAATTTTTGTAATCGACTCCAACCAGCGGATCGCGGCTGCATTCCATGGCGGCGCGGATTACATCGGTCAGGTGTTTGACGGCTTGAAATGTTTGCAGGACCGTTGGGAACCGCAGAAATGTTTGCGGCATGCGCCAATACTGTTGCTGCCGGATATTCTTAGCCCGGATCTGTGCCAGCAACTGATCGTTGAATGGGAGCGCGAACATTACGAGGGCGTGATCACCCTGGGCACCGGGCTGCGTGATGACGCCGACGATCTCGTGGTGGCCTCGTCCGTCAAGCGGCGCCGCGACCACCGCCTCGGCAATGACGCTAACGCTTGGTTAAGCGGCATCGCCGGCCGCCGCGTCGTGCCGATGCTGGACAAGGTTTTTCAATTCCAGGTCGGTTCAATGCAGCATTACCGTGTAGTAGCGTACGCGGCCGAACGCGGGGACTTTTTTGCGACCCATAGGGACAATGACACGCCGACGACCGAAGACCGGCGTTTCGCCATGTCGATAAACCTGAACGATGACTACGAGGGCGGCGCCATGCGTTTTCCGGAGTTCAGCAACGAATTGCATCGGCCACCCATGGGTGGGGGGCTAATTTTTTCGTGTTCACTCCTACACGAGGCCTTGCCGGTTAGCCGTGGCACGCGGTTCGTGGCTCTCACATTTTTCTTTTCGGCTCGCGCGACCAAGCAACCGCTACCCAAGCGATTGCCTGGGCTAGGTGGGTAGGCGCGATCCTATCGTGATCGTTGAAGGCAGCCGCTCGCTCGACAACGCTCAAATATTGCGAAAATTACTGCCCCGGCCCTTGCCAGTGGCGAAGCCGACCGCGTCGGCTTGAATCTCCGCGGTCTCGAGGTCCTCGCCAACCCCGCCTTCGTTTGGTAGGGCGCTCGCCATACCCAGGCTCCACTGCTAATAGCATGAGCGCCGCTCGGCTTTCAGGCAGCGTTGTGAAAACTTGACGATCTCTAGCGCCAATTCGGTCGCGGTGGGGAGTGCTTTGCCCGCGGGATCCAGGCGGTTGGCCAGGCCGATATCAGAGAGCTCCGTGACCTCCCCCCCGCGGCTAGTGAGGGTATTATTCAGGGCCCGGTTGTGGCTGATCAGGCGAGGCAGGCGGATGGTGCCGCCGTCGTTCAGGGGCGCGCCCCAGCGCCGGTAATAGACGCCGAACACGGCAGTGGCCGATGCCACCTGCAAGTTGTACCACAACGCCAATTCCAAACCGCCCGCCGCTGTATGGCCCCCCGCCGCGACTTTCAGACCATTACCGGTGCAGAAGACGCCGTCCGCACCGGTGAGAATGGGGACGGATTGGCTGTTATCGCTATCGAATGCCTTGAATGCGGCGCGCAGTTCCGGGGTTGTCTCCGGGTCCACCGCAATGCGCGCCGGTCATGGTGCTAATGGGGTCGTCACGCTCGATAATCAGGGTGATTTGGCTCTCGGTTCCGATGTTATAATTGTAGGCTTGGGATCACGCCTTTGTGGCGATCAGCCGCTCACCGCCCATTTTCGACTGTTCGAAGGCATCTAGGATGGTGGTATTTTTGTCCAGCAGGATAGCGTAAACTTTTGGGCTGATATTTTCCGATACCTCGGCTTTCATCGCTTTCAGTTTGGCCATGATATCGCGGTATTGATCGATGAATATAGCGCTGATGTCGTCTTGCCTGGAAATCGTGAAGCCGTGTTTTTGCAACAAGTCCCGGTAACCATTGGACGTGGCAAGATTGGGGGCCGTGATGGCGGCCAGGATGATGCCGCGTTCGTCCGCGGCCATCTTGCCAACTTGTAGCCAATCAGTGAAGGCCAGCGTGCCGCCCGGGGTTACGACGCGGGCGCATTCTTTGATTAATGTGTCTTTGTCTGGGACGTGGCACCAGGCATCCTGGCTCATGACCAGATCGAATTGAGCCGTCTCGAAAGGCATGGCGGTAGCATCACCCAGCTGAAACGTCACCAGATGTCCCAGCGACCGCGCGTTGGCCCGCCTGTTGGCCTCGCATACATTGGTCTCAACAATATCCAAACCCGTCACCGAACAACCATGTGTTTCGGCCAGATGCAGGGCGGGCCCGCCCAGGCCACTGCCCACGTCGAGAACTCGAGTATCCTTAGTGATGCCGGCCTGGGCTACCAATAGATCGGTGGAGGTCTTGCCGCCGATGGAAAGATAGTCGTCGCCATACAATGTCTCGATCAGGCTGGAGCCGAGTTGGCTATAGGTTTGGCTTACCTCGGTGGTGCTCATAAAGTCTCTCCAAAGGAAATATTGACTGCCAGATATCTGCGAAGTTGCCGCCCGCCATTATCACGGACAGGTGGCTTAAAATTAAATTCATCGCAATTCCACTGTCATGGGGTCATAGGAGAAAAGCCAGGCGGTACGCTCGGCGTTCATGTCTCGCTGGGCGAAGGCCGCGCGCAGGGCGGTCTCGCTAGGCAGGTGGAACATATTGCGGTTGGCCGAGGATTCATTGACGATCCGGGCCGTGCGTTGCAAACGGTTGCGCTGGTACAGATCCAGGGCATCGCCGACGTCCTCCTCCTGTTGCAGGGCCCGGGCGACGACGGCGCCGTCCTCGATAGCCATGGCGCCGCCCTGGGCCATATAGGGTAGGGAAGGGTGGGCGGCATCGCCCAGCAAGGTGGTGCGCGCGGTGCGCCAATTATCCACCGGCCGTCGGTTGTTCATGGCCCAGCGGAAACACTGGTCCCTATCCGCATTGTCTATGATCGCCTGGATATTGTCGTGCCAGCCGGCAAAGTCCGCCTTCATCTCGGCCCAAGGCCGCCGCGCGGTCCAGCTCTCGTCGTCCCAGGTTTCGTACTCCACACAGCCCACCATGTTGACCAGGCCATCGCGGCGGATGGGATAAACTACGCCGTGCTTGCCAGGGCCGACGCAGATATTGATCGTATCGGGGCGCATCTCGGCGCTAAGCCGCTCCGCCGGCACCAGGATACGCCAGGACTGGTCGCCGGTATAATGGACGGCCGTGGGACCGAGGGTTTTTTCCCGCACCATAGATCTGATGCCATCGGCCCCGACCAAGACATCGCCGCGCATTTCACCGCCATCCTGGAACCGCAGCGTAACGCCATCGCCGTCTTCGAAAAAATCTGTGACCTTGGCATTCAGGGTAACTGCATCGGGCTTCAAGGCACGCACCGCGCAAAT
>CAUZBE010000214.1:0-5830 GCA_963577885.1 Alphaproteobacteria bacterium | reverse complement strand
GAACGCGGTATATTTCCGGGTAAATATTGGCGTCATTGGCCTCCATCCACAGTCTGACCCGTTCAATCACGTCCGGACGACGGGCTGCGAAGTCGGGCGTAAACCAACGTTCCAGGGCCCCTGCCACGGTGGCACCGTGGCCGTTGTCCAAGGCCACCCGCAGGCGTGCTATCATCCCCGCCCGTTCCTCCGCACTACGGTCAAAGCCCGCGTTGAGGATTGCTAGGCGATCCACCCTGTTGCCATGCGCAACGGCAAAAGCCTGAACAATAAGACCGCCCAGGGAAAACCCCACCAGATGACAATGTTCGATATCCAGATGGTCGAGCAACGCTGTCAACTGGTGCACGAAATCATCCATGTGGTAGGGTCCGGCCCGCGCCACGCTGTCGCCATGGCCCAACAAATCGTACCGCAGAACTTTAAACCGTTGTTCCAGAGACGCCAATTGACCCTGCCACATAGCCAAATTCAAACCCATGCCATGCACCAGAACCACCGGCGGGCCATCAACCGAACCGGAAACAGCGAACGATGTTCCGTCCCAAATTGTGTTTTCGGGCAACTTATGCGGCCGTCATGGTGGCATGGACCTCAGCGGTAGGCAGCGTACCCATCCTCCAACTCCCCCGCCGCGACGGGCGTCGCGGCGAAAAGCATGAGGGCGGTCAGGGTGGCGATCAGAGAGCGCATTTGATTAGCCTATCAACTTTTTGCTGTTTTGTTGCGCCCGTCGAATGGCCAAGGCAAACTCCCGCCTGTTGCGAATTAGGCGACGGTGCTCTGGCGACAGTGCTTTATTGATTTCTATAGCAAAACTAAAAAGGGACAATCAACACTTCCTTCCAGGTTCTCGCGACTAGGGTTTCTGCGTCCAAGACCATACGTCCCGCCAAAAAATTCATCTAGCGCAATCATCGTGCAGATATGGTGACCAGGTCCCGTCTGATGCAGACCCCATTATGGTGTCGTGGATGCCCCAAACTTCGCAGCCCAACGACCCCTGCCCTCGCTGTGGCGCGAGAGTACCGCGCGTGTTTGTTCACGGCCCTCGATCCGGGGCCTGCGGTTAACTCCCGTTAGGGGATCCATCCACCCCGCTTAAGCTCATACGTAATCCGCCTCAGCTCGGCGTTGATGGCCTTGACCCGTGCAACGTGGTCCTTGGACCGTCGTCCGTGCTTCGTGTGGGCGCCATGACCCGTGCCTTGCCCTCCGGGGTCTGTGGTCCGGTGCTCAGTCCGGCCGTGCAGCCGACACCTGGTCTTTCCTTTTAGGGCCGCCTTCTGGCAAGGCGTGCCTTTGTGGGTTTTGGCACCGCAGCGGCATCCCGGCCAACCGGGACCAAAACGCGTTGCCATGCCCACTTCGATCAGCGGTCGGTGGTTAACTGATTTCATGGTTCTTCGTCGCTATTTTAGTGGTTAGACGCCCGTTGGATTTGGCCAGTCCCTGCCTGAGGCCCCTAGCCCGGTTCCGTGGTCAGCGCGCCCTGGCCCTCGGCCCACTGCTCGAGGGCCGCCAGGCACGCCTCCCCGACCGCTTTCCGGTCAGCTATTTGGTGCTGTTTCAGTAACCCGTTGCCAACCAGCAACTCAATACCGTCTTCGCCCACTTCGACGGGCGCAACCATCGCAATGCCCCTGGAGCGGCGCACGCCTTTGAGTTTCTCGATATAGCAATCACAGTGTGGGACTGACTGTGGTACCAAATATTATAAAACGTTATTTATGTCATAATATCATATACTTAGACAGTGTAAGTGGCGGATGGAGGGAGCCCCAACTGACAAAGTGGGGGGTGCACCCGGGGTGGGGGGCCTTTGAGACAAATCCTGCCCAAGCGCCAATCTCAGGAGCCACCCCCACCAATCCGCGTCACCCCCCTTTGCCTATTAGGTAAACTTTGCAAGTTCCTCCGCTTGCTCCCTCGTAAGGAGCGGGTTTGCGTCCATTATTAGGTCGCCGGTCAAGGTCGTCCTATCCTGCCGAGCGTATAGCTCAGTTTCGGGAATATTTGGCTCGGACGCGTCGGACATGTTGAGGTCATCTAACTGCGCTTTCGAGGTGTCGCTCAATAGTAGGTCCAGCAACACCTGCGCCTTTCGGGCGCCAGTGCCAGCCGGGTATGTCCAGGTTGACGACGCAGCGCTGCTCGAGTCGCCCTGGCAACAGGTATTCGATGTCGGTCTCGAAGTCACCGCCGTTCTCGGTGTCTTCCATGATGCAGCGGCGGACGACTGCTACTGGATCGTCCCGCTGCGGGCACGGAGTGATGCCCGCGCAGATGGCCAACAATCCGTTTCTCGTATCCCACAAGGAATGCGTCCCCACAATCCACGACCCAATGAGCTAGATCACGCATCAGATCATGGGAGGTTTTTATCGAGGCAGTTGTACTCGGGCCGGAGCGACGGGCAGGCCGGACACTTCCGCTTCGAGTCGAAAGACGCTGCCGATTTCGCCGGACATGCCTTCCGACCCGGTGACCACGTATAAGTTTGCATTTCTTGGCGGTTTTGAGTGGCTCATCAAGTTATCTGCGCCAGTCTGTCCCAACGACCGACTGCGCGTTCGGGTAGAGATCAAAAACAAGAGGGCGTCGAGCAAACCTGGTCGGGGTTATGCAGCAGCATTTCATGAAACCCTGAATCAGGACGACATCGTCGTTTTCTCGTGTGAAGTAACCTGGATGTTGGCAACTCGACCCGAATAAACTGAGATAGGCAGCCGCCCCGACCCAACTATTTGCAGAATTCGGTCCACGCCTCGTTATGCACCAGCAGCGCCCGCTTGGTTGCAGTCGTCAGCCTATCTTCCTCCGCCACGCTGATTGGCTTCACCCATCCGCATCCGTCTGCTGGCGCGTTGATATTGGCGCAACCGGCGATCAAGTTCATCGTCACCAAGACTATCCAGATGGG
This sequence comes from Alphaproteobacteria bacterium, assembly GCA_963577885.1. Lineage (GTDB taxonomy): Bacteria > Pseudomonadota > Alphaproteobacteria. Next base: position 2,907 of record CAUZBE010000214.1, on the reverse strand, counting down.
CCGTGGTTTCCCCCAGCCGTTTGGCTCTAGCCTGTCCGTCTTTGAGGGCGGCCAAGCGGGCTTCCTTAGCCCCTGTCCTACGCAACCCCCAATCACGATAAAGCCCTGTCAACGCACCAAACAATTTTCTGACGGCCCGGTCACGGCAGGAAAATTGTACTCAGCTAGAAAATAGAAACCCTCTCAATGTCACGGAGAGAGGCCGTCAGCACCACCCTGGTTTCGTCCTGGTTTGGTTCATTCAGCAAAGCTTGATCAGCAGCCACTTCGTTTCGATTTGCATCGGAGGTATCCCCAGCGCCGCCCTGCGTCACCGCTTCGTCCAGAGCTCCGCTGAGGGCACTTGCCGTAGTACTGGCATCTGCAGCACTTTAAAGTGCACTCTGAAGATTAAAACCGCCATTTCCGGGAACGGGCTCTCCGTCAATTGGGACACTTCCAGCCAATACGTCAGGCGTCACGCCATTGATTGTCAGCGTGTTGCCGTAATCTCATAAAGCGGTCGTCGCACGGGATGAATGAATGAATTGATACAATCCGCTAGGATAGATGGACGATCCGCCGAGAAGGTTGGTTAAACTCCAATGTTTAGGTATGATTTAAGTGTTCTCGTTATAGAAACGAGAAATTCGAAGGTGAGGCGAATGATTAACGGTGATATGCGTTTGAGCAGTGACAGTGCGATGGCACGCGAGGCCTTGGCAAAGGCCATGTACGGTATGTGCCTTTGGAAAGCGGATTTTATGGATGACATAAAGACCGCCCTGAGCGCCGATCCTGATTTCGCAATGGCCCATGCCGTCAGGGCACTTGCACTTACTTTCGGTCGACATAAGCGCTTTCTGCCCATGATGCGGAGTGGCCTCGAAAAGGCGAAGGCTGGAAGCACCCCACTAAGCGCACACGAAAACGCCTATATTGAAGCGCTCGAACATGCGGTTGACCTGCGCTCGGACCTGGCATTCGAAGTCTATAAGCGCATCCTCGACGAACATCCTTGCGACATGTTCATTCATCGGATGGCTCAGATGGATCTTTTCAATTTCGGTCGCAATGCAGAAATGTACGAATTAGTAGAGAAGGCGGCTCCGCACTGGTCACCTGAGATGAGGGACTACCCAATCTTTATGGCCAACCGCGCCTTCGCCAACGAAGAATCGCTGCATTACGCCAAAGCCGAACGCTATGGCCGCAAATCAATCGAATTGGATCCGGGCGATCCCTGGGGAGCCCATGCCGTGGCGCATGTTTTACTCATGCAAGGCCGTATTGAGGAAGGGGTGGATTGGCTAGAGGGCTTATCCGGCAACTGGGCTGGAAAAAACCAGATCGTCCACCATGACTATTGGCACTTGTGTCTCTTTCTGCTGGAACAGGGTGAGCACGAGCGTATCCTGGAGCTCTATGACAGCCGGGTATACAATCTGGAATCACCGCTAACAAAGGCCATGCCGGATAACGTCATCGACGTTACGAATGCGGCATCCTTGCTGCTGCGGCTGGAATTACGTGGCGTTGATGTCGGCGAGCGCTGGCAGGTGGTAGCGGAACCTGCAGAGGGCCGTATTGACAATCATATCAATCCTTTCACTTGCGCCCATGCCGCCGTAATCCTGGCAGCCTGTGGCCGTTTCGAGACAGTAGATGAGTTAATCCGTTCCATGACAGAATTCGCGTATATTGATGATGGCCCGGCTGGCGTGTGCATGCGCAAGGCAGCTTTGCCAGTTGCCAAAGCGGCAATCGCACACCGCAAGGGGGATCATGAGGCTGTGATAGCGGGTTTCATGCCCGCCCGGCATGACCTCGTAGCCATGGGTGGCAGTCAAGCACAGAGGGACGTTTTTATCCAGATCTTGGTTGATTCCTGCCGCCAACTCGGCCGCAAGGAGGAACTGGCACAACTGGAAGAGGACATCAAAACCTTAGGCTTTGAAGGCGTCGACCAACGTACGTTATACGCCGACGCCTTCGCCCCTTAGCAATAAACGGCATTTTTAGCCCAGGTTGATGGCTCCTTGGCGCGGTTCAGCGCCCAGAATACGACTGAGTTCATAAATTATCCCCCATAGTGATAGAGGTCCTGTGGCAGCCCGCAGTAACGGGACTGTTATTCGAGGTGAATGAAGTTCGAGGCGACACAACAGACCTATCCTGGTCCAGCGCCAGTCTGATGAGCTTGGCCCTGTACTGGCCATCGGTGGCCACGGCATCGACAGCGCAAGTGCCTTTAGTGCCCCAGTAGTCATTGACGGTTAGGTGAAGGTTACGAGGGTGGCGCCGGACCTTTGCGTTATGCTGAGGCGACCGGTAGGCGCTATTGAGGTATATTGGTTCGCCCAGTTCTACGCGAAGACGTTCCAGGGCCTCGCCAAAACCAGCGGATAGGCGCACCTGATCCGTCGTCGGACAGGCGAGTTCCGAGTGTGAAAAATGATCGAGCATGGAGGTTACCTATGGCATTGCAAATTATTGGACGGCTCAGCTCGAACTTCGTGCGGGCGGTGTGCATGGTGGCCCAGGAGAAAGGGGTTCCCTATGAAAACATCTCCGCCGCGCCTCATTCCGACGAGGTCAAGGCGCTTAATCCCCTCGGCCTCATTCCAGCAATGCGTCACGGCGGTTTGGACCTTGTGGAATCCACAGCCATCGCCCGCTATATCGACACCGCCTTTGACGGTCCCGCGCTAATCCCCACCGACCCCAGGGAGGCCGCACCGGTTAACCGTTGGATTGGTACGGTCAGCAGCTCGGTCGATCAAATGATCATGCGCCGCTATGTTGTTGAATACGCCTTTCACAAGGATAAAGACGGCAATGTGGTTCGCGATGTGATTGATAAAACTGTTCGGCGCTTGCCTAAGATGTTTGCCTTCCTCGACGCGGCGGTGGCTCCTGGCTATCTTG
>CAUZBE010000213.1:0-5840 GCA_963577885.1 Alphaproteobacteria bacterium | reverse complement strand
GCGCCGGCCCTGGTGGCGGCTGCTTTCGAGCGTTGGCTTCCGCGAGACTGTAAATTGGCTTCAACTGATCCCGGGACAGCCTGTCCAATTCCTCCTGGGAGTACATTCTCAAGGCCATCGCGGAGATATCTGCCTGTGACGCCGGTTCTGTCATTTTCTGCTCCATCCCATCGTAAGACGGCACCATCGTGCCGAAACCCCAAGACCTTAGAAAGTGTTCCTTCTTCGCCTACTTTAAACGAACATCATTTCATAGGTCTTTCAGAATTTACTTCTTTTTGACGTCAAATCCCTCCTCCTGCGCCCCGGCCAATTCGCCCTGAAACGCGTTGCATGGCCAGCTTTGAGAAGTTCTGGGTGGTTAACTTTATTCACTGATCACTCCCCCCGGCCCACTGCTCAAGGGCCGCCAGGCACGCTTCACCGACCGCTTTTCGGTCAGCTATTTGGTGCTGTTTCAGTAACCCGTTGCCAACCAGTAACTCAATACCGCCTTCGCCCACTTCGACGGGCGCAACCATGGTGATGCCCCTGGAGCGGCGCTCGCGGAGGCGTCTTGCACGGACGGTGTATGTGGGTTCATGGACCATGTAACTTGTTGTTATTATGTCACAAATATAGGAAATAGTCCAACATTCTGGTTATGAATTTAGTCCCTCACTATTTAATTAAAACCCTGTCCAAGGCCCGAGCCCAGGAGCCATGCCCTCTGATCCAGGGCTGCCGGTGGGGCTGCCAAAGTTGCGCCAGCCAATTCAAGTTATTTGTACCTATGTTCTAACCCTTCGATGAAACTCTTGATGTCTGTCATGTTGGCCACATCACGGTTAACGGATTTAGCTAACAATTTATTTACTTCTTCAAGGGCTTTGGGGACCGTCTTCCAAGGAACTGCGGCATTTTCGGTGAGCAAGCGGTCGAGGTCGCCACGGCGAACCCTTCAACGGATAGCGTCAGGGTGCGGACCTGGGTGCGCGGACGCGTAATGGTTGTTGTCTCGACCTCTTCGCTCTTAGCGCAGACACAGAGACCAGGAAGGTTGGCAGCGGTCATTAGGTAGAGGCGGCTAGCATAGGCCCGGCCGCCGGTCGTAGACAAACCGGTCAGGACCGTGACAGCATTGTCCCGTATCTGTTTTCTTAAATGTACCAAGGGGGGCAATTCCTGTGAGTTACATGCGCGTATTGGTTCCAGAGGTACCTTCATCAATTCCATGGACTGGATTCATAAAGATTTTCGAGCAGGAACAGAGGCGGAGTTTAAGGCGTACAAAAAACAAAAAGTTATTGCGAACCGGTCACTCACTCAGATCGGCGACCACACTGGCATGTTAGTCGTTAAGTTCGATACGGTTGATTGTTAATCTAATGCGTATAGATACAATTTTGATTAGTTAACACCACGGAGATACAGACTATGAAGAATATACTGTCTTACAAAAGAATATTAACCGGTTGTGCGGTTGTGCTAACGTTGCTTAGCTTAAGGATGCACATTGACCCTGCAGGTATCACTGAAAATGAATTTCCTTACGCTAAGGGTGACGCATTTGATGTAGCAGTCACAATCCGGCATCTCATCGCTTCACTACTCTTCGCAATAGCCTCTATTATCTTTTTTTCAGGAAGAGTAGAGGATACAAAGTCACAGCAGTCAGTTCTCAACGGATGCATTGTGTGTTTTGCCGTTATGTGTATCACACTTGGAACAATGACAGTCACCCAAGCTGGGCACCTTATTGGCGGAACCATAGTGTTTGCTGTATTGACTGCACTTTTCCTCTATAAAAGAGTTACACACTAGAAAAGGGGATCGTGATGATCCCCTTCCAAATCTGTGAGTAGTAGTTAGTCTAGTGGTCGGTTAGATAAAGGCAAAGATGAATCAGTATATCAAGAAGATGGCTACCGTCCGGGAAGACATCAAAGCCGAAACGGGCATGCAGTCGTGGATCTATCACGGGCCGGTTGCAGCCAGCGGCTAATACCCATCTATTTTCATAAATCCACGTATTAATGGAGGGTAACCCATGGGGCCTGCGACACTGTAGGGGCCACACAGGCGGTTAGCGGTTGCAGGCGCACCCGGCGGGCTGCCGGCAAGTATACCGGCGACTGACCTAAACGCCGTGCCGTTCCTCCAGTCCTCTGCGCAGGGATTGGCTCAAACGATCCCGTGATTCCTTGGACGGCCAGTCGTAAACAGACCGGTCAGGACCGTGACAACATTGTCCCTTATCTGTTTTCTTAAATGAGCCAAGGAGAATATTCCTATGAGTTATACGCGAGTACTGGTTATAGAAACGCCGCTATCCAGGGCTGCGTTTATGAAAACTATTCGTAATACTGAAGAAATTTTCAAGAAGCTCAAAAAGGACAAAATCCTGAACAGCTATAAATTTATTGAAGCCGGTGTCGGTTGGTTCTGGTCCTCAACCATCTTTCGGTCCTACCATGTTGCCGATAGAATATCCCCGTCTAAACGCGTCTCGTTCGCCTTCGTTCTCGTATAGTCCTTTGGCCATAATGTTGGGGTCAGGTTGGACATTGCGTTCGGTCCAGTTTTGATATTTCACCCACAGTTTCTTCATAGACGGCCTCGCTACGTTTAGCACACCTCGCCCTGGCAGCAATCGTCGATGTTACTGCGGCGCCTGCCGCTGCGCACACTTTTCAGGCTCCGGCCAGCCACCAAATGGGCCTAAATTCATTAGTTTTCTGGGAAAAAATAGCTGGCGTCCCCAAGGGGATTCGAACCCCTGTTTCCGGCGTGAGAGGCCAGCACTAAAAGCGGAAAACTGACCAGTCTACAACTAATTTACCGCCCCGGATTGTGGGCAACCTACGGCGTTTCATAGAACGACTTTTACCGATTAGACCCACAACTGCCGCCACGACGCCGCCCCCATCGCGTGGTATTATTCGGCCGTGGCTAGGCAGATAGATTGAGTCAGCTCGAGTGCTGCCATCCCGCTAGTTGCGATAGCTTGTGTCGGTCTTGTCGAGCTTGCGCATCAAGGCCGCGAATTTGAGCCAACCCATGCCTGCGGCGGTCTAGTCATCGGTGTACTGATCGATGTTGCGTCCGGACAGTCCCGAAATCGGCTCATTCGATATCGGGCTTAATCAGCTTGATGATGCTGGATGTGTCGAGGTGGCTGTGGCCATTGGCGTCGTGGATCGCAAACGCGGCGGCCGCCACCGCACCAAGCGGCGTCGATGTGCCAGCTGATAAAGCCGCGGCTTGTGCAAGCCGCAGGTCTTTTAGCATGAGGCCGGCGGAGAAACCCGGCTTGTAATCATTGTTCGCGGGTACGTTTTTCGTGACGCCGGAAACCGGGCACATCATATTGAGGACAGCGGAATTGCCACTCGATGTCGATATCACATCGTAGAGGGTCTTGCGGTCGACGCCGAGTGTCTCGCCGAGCACGAACGCTTCTGAGCAGGCAAGCGCGGTGATGCCCGCAATCATGTTGTTGCAGATCTTGGTAACTTGGCCTTGGCCCGGGCCGCCGCACATCACGATATTTTTGCCCATCCCCTCGAGGATCGGCCGGCACTTCGCGAACACTTCCGGATTACCACCGCACATGAACGTCAGCGTGCCGGCTTCAGCGCCGCCGACCCCGCCGGAAACCGGCGCATCAAGAAACTCGTAACCGGCATCGGCGACCGCCTCGTGCATGGCACGGGCAGTCTCCACGTCGATCGTGGATGCATCGATGAGCACGGTGCCAGGTGCGAGCGCATCAATCACGCCGGCACCCTGCAGTACGCTGCGAACATTGGCGCCGACCGGCAGCATGGTCACGACAAACTTAACCTCGGTTGCCGCATCGGCAGCGCTTTCGACGGCTTTGGCGCCGGCCTGCGCAACGTAGCGCACCGTTTCATCTTTGAGATCATAGACCTTCAGTTCATGCCCGGCCCTGATGAGATTGCGCGCCATGTGGGCACCCATGTTGCCAAGACCGATAAAGCCGATGGTCGTCATGTGAGGTCTCCGTATAAGTTGTTATTGATTGGCTCAGACAAGCATAGATTCGTGGGTCCGCCGCTGAAAGAAAAAAAGAACACTAACCTTAGGGTATCAACCACCCTCCACTTTCCGCTGTATGGGCTTCCTAGGGCATCGAATTTTCGCCCATCGGCCCCAAATCACCGGATTTGGCCCCCTGCCGCCCTTTTTCTTTGGCCGCGGTAGGGCTACCTATCTAGGGGCCAGGGTATCAACCGCCTACACTAACAGCGTCAAAGTTCAGCACGGGACAGGACGACATGAAGCTCGCGGACAGCGAAACAAGCGTACCGGGCGCGCCGGCGCGAGGCCGCGGCGGTCTACGAACGGGTATCCTTTTTATCCTGGCCTCGGGTTTCACCTTCGCCATGCTCGACACCACCGCCAAATACCTAAGCGGGGAATTGCACGTAATGCAGGTGGTGTGGGGCCGTTATATATTCTCGCTGGCGCTGCTGCCGTGGATTATCGGTCGGCTCAACCCGATCCCGATTGCGCATACGAGAAATCTAAAATTACAAGTCGTGCGCTCGCTGCTTCTGCTGGCCGCAACCATTTTTTTCTTCACGGCAATCCGTTTCATGCCACTCGCCGACGCCACCGCGATCGCCTTCGTCTCGCCGCTGCTGCTGACCGTACTGTCAATTCCCCTGCTGGGTGAAACCGTGGGTTTACGACGCTGGGTCGCAGTGGCGGTGGGCCTGACCGGCGCCCTGATCATCATCAGACCGGGCCTGGGCGTGGCTACCTGGGCTACCCTTTTGCCGCTCGCCACGGCATTCACCTATACGCTTTACCAGATTGGGACACGCAAGCTCACCGCGACCGACTCGACCGCGACGATCTTCCTTTATACCGGCGTCGTCGGCGCTCTGGTAATGAGCACCATGGTGCCCTTCTTCTGGAGAACGCCGAGCTCAAGCGGCTGGCTACTGATGATGGGGACAGGCGTGCTCGGCGGCCTCGGCCATTATCTGATCATTCAGGCGTTCGCCCGCGCGCCGGTCTCGGCGCTGGCGCCGTTCTCCTTCGTCACCATCATCTGGACCACCTGCAGCGGCTATCTGGTGTTCGGCGACCTTCCCGACGCCGCCACGATCATCGGCGCCGCCATCATCATTGCTAGTGGCGTTTTCGTATTCTACCGCGAGAGCATCGCCGGGCACGCAGAAGACGGCCGCTAAAGGACGACAGCAATCGCTGCTCCTAGAGCCATCGCGCTTTTGCTGATCCAGCGCCAGTGTGATGAGCTTGGCTCTGTACTCACCGTCCGTCGCAGCGACATCGACGGCGCAGGTGCCGCCAGTGGCGTGATATTCGTTAATGGTTAGGTGCAAGCTACGGGGGTGCCCACGGACCTTAGCGTTGTGACTAGGCGACCGGCAGGCGCTAGTTAGGTATACTGGCGCACCGAATTTGTTTCGAAGTTGTTCCAGGGCCTCGCCAAAGCCAGGGGCAAGACGCACTTGGTCCGTCGTCGGACAGGCCAGTTCCGAATGGGAAAAATGATCTAATATGGAGGTTACCTATGGCATTGTAAATTATTGGATATCCCGGCTCGAACTTCGTGCGCGCGGTGTGCATGGTGGCTGAGGAGAAAGGGGTTCCGTATGAAAATATCTCCGTCATGCCTCATTCCGACGAGGTCAAGGCGCTTAATCCCCTCGGCCAAATCCCAGCAATGCGGCACGACGGTTTGGACCTTGTGGAATCGACAGCCATCGCCCGTTATATCGACACCGCCTTTGACGGTCCCGCGCTAATCCCAACCGATCCCAGGGAGGCCGAGCCGGTCAACCGTTGGATTGGTACGGTCAGCA
>CAUZBE010000212.1:0-5868 GCA_963577885.1 Alphaproteobacteria bacterium | reverse complement strand
ATTGCTGCAGCTGAGATTGCACAGAGTGCCGGTATTGAACCAAAGCGTCTCTATGTGACCCAAGGTCACCACGGCGCGCGGGTCACCGTCAAGGGTATAGTGGGGATCATGAAACTTCGCTTTGCCCAGGACGGTGGGTGCCTTATCTGGAGTTGCACTGTTCATTTACCACTCCTGAAACCAACAAAAACTCGATAGCGCAACAAACACCACCCCGCCCGCACCTTGCGGTACGCGGCCAAGTTTCACAGACGACCCCGTATTGTCAACGGGTCAGGCCATCCTGCTTGCGGGACTGTGAGCTATGACCCATGGAAAAGGGCCAAGACGCGGCGTTTCGTATTTTCACGGTCTGTGCTAAACAGCCCTCCAGGCGGGCGTAGCTCAATGGTAGAGCAGGAGCTTCCCAAGCTTAAGACGAGAGTTCGATTCTCTTCGCCCGCTCCGAATTATAGCAATCCGCAAACAATTCCCCCGCGTCGAATTAGCCTCCATTTACCGTTATGTGGAAATTCTCTACGATGATCATCCAGGCTAAATCCGTGACGGTATCGATGGGAAAAAACCAGAGAGTACCTGAGTCTAAGCTAGCCGTGGTGGCACTTTTGCCCGCCGCACCTGTGCCGCGGGCATCCGGATTTTTCGCGCCTCATCCGGCGGCAAGCCGGGATGTTCGGCACCGAACCGCCCAACTTGGGTAGGATAGAAAAATGACGCAAACGACGACAGTGGCCCGAAACGCCCGCAGGCTGATTGCCTGGGTGGAAGGTGAACAATAGCATGTATTTCGGCCCGGAGTTGATATAGCCTTTCGGGGCACCGAGATAATCCATTGCGGGGCCGGCTATGACGGGCCGGCGGACATTGAGATCTATGACAGCGACAGAATGGTCATGCCGAGCGTGGTCAATATTTATTCCTACCAGATGTCAGAGCCCATGAACAAGTGCTACAGCGAGGAACTGGGTAGCGTGGTAGCGCCGATGTTCGGTTCAGGCCATTGGCATACCCCTAACGGTCATGAAGTCTTGTATGAGTGGGATGAAGCGGCGAGGCGCGCCGGCATGGATCGGGCGTTAAAATTGACCGAACGGGCCCAGCAGGGCCCTAGCGGCCGCCTGCGCGGCGTGTTGATGCCATCGCAATCGATACCTGCACCGAAGAGTTGTTGCGCAAGGCCGGGGGCGACCTTGATTGGTTGGCAGACAGCGGCACATTAGTGGCCTATTGTCCCAACGTCTTTGTGTGCCAGGGTATCCTGTTGGAGCATATAGGCGCTTATTTGGACGGGGGTATCAACGTGGGTATCGACACCGATACCTTCCCCCACAATATACTGGACTAGATGCGTTGGGCCGGGGTCTTAGGCCATGTGGCAGCCCCGAACGTCGATGCGGTGAAACCCGGCAATGTATTTTATAGTGTGACCATCGACGGCGCAAAAATTCTCGGCCGCGAAGAAATCGACCGCCTGGCGGTCGGCAGCAAGGCGGACCTGGTGCTGGTCGATGCCAGCTATGTTGCCGGGATGCGAGCCTTTGTGGATACTGATCTATTCAGCGCATGATCGGGCGGTACGAAATGTTTAAGTGGACGGACAACGGGTTATCGCCGATGGTAAGGTTTTAACAATGGATTATGCTGATGTCGTCGGTCGCCTGGGCAAGGTCCAGCGTTGGGCCGAACTAGAGGCGCCGAAACTGGATTGGGCCAAGCGCCCGATGGCTGAAACCGCGCCTCCCAGCTTACCTGTCCGCCCATGAATGATCGGCTGAACGATCAGACGCCTTTCGTGAACCTTGTTCATTTTGAGGACTTTGCGGTCAGCGACCGATACGCCTATGGCGCTCATGAAATGCGGCGTGAAGATATGCTTGCCTTCGCCAAACAATTTGATCCCGAACCCTTTCATCTGGATGCCGAGGCCGCTAAGGCCATGGGCTGGCCCGATCTAATCGCCTCCGGTCTACATGTCTGCGCTGTCTGGCGCCGCATGTCCAAGGACGCCTTTCGGGCGGCGGGCCTCTTTGTCTCACCGGGTTGGGACGAAATCCGCTGGCACAAACCGGTTCTGGTTGGTCATGTCTTGAGCGTGCAATCCGAGGTGTCGGTGGCCCGGCCGCTGCAAAGCCGACCCGAACTCGGCTTACTCCAGTTCGACAACGAAATCCGCAACCAACACGGCGAAATAACTACCACAATGAGGACTAATTGGTTCGTGCACCGCAAGCCAGAGGAATAATCGGGGATGAAGGCCATGAACGCACCGCGCATCGATCTTTACAGCGATACTCACACCAAACCGACGCCAGCTATGCGTCAGGCCATGGCCGAGGCCGAAGTGGGCGACGAACAGAATTTTGAAGACCCCACGGTCAACAAGCTCTGCGCCATGGTAGCGGACTTAATGGGCAAGGAAGCGGCGGTGTTTCTGCCGTCGGGCACGATGTGCAACCAGATCGCCTTTCGGGTACATTGTCAGCCGGGCGATGAGATTATCCTGGATTACTTCGCCCATCCGATCAATGCCGAGAGCGGCGGGCCCTCAGCCGTATCCATGGCCCAGACCCGTGCCCTGCATACCACGCACGGGATATATACCGCCGACCAGGTCCGGGAGGCCATAAGGCCGAGCCGCCGCAACGCCCCACGCAGCCGGGTGCTGTCGGTCGAGAATACAACCAATTATGGCGGCGGCAGTATCTGGCCAATCGAGGAGATTGCCGCCGTCACCGCCGTAGCTAAGGAACACGGCATGGCAACCCATATGGACGGGGCGCGCCTGTTGAATGCCGTGGTGGAAGGCGGCACTTCCGCCAAGGAATACGGCAAGTATTTCGATTCGCTCTGGATTGATCTATCCAAGGGCCTGGGCTGTCCGATTGGCGGCGTTCTGGCGGGCAGCGTCCATTTTATTGATCAAGCCTGGCGCTTCAAACAACAGTTCGGCGGGGCCATGCGCCAAGCCGGTATTATTGCCGCCGCCGGGGTTTACGCATTAGAAAACAATGTAGAACGGCTGGCCGAGGACCATGAGAACGCCCGTGACTTCAGCCGCGCCATTGCACAAATTCCCGGCATTAAGTTGATTTTTAACCGCTGTGAAACCAACCTGGTGTTCTTCGATGTCGCCGATAGCGGCCTGGACGCGGAGGAAGTCGACAAGCGTTTGCGGGCGCACGGCGTCCGCATTGGCGCCATGGGTCCAACCCGGATGCGAGCCGTCACCCATTTGGATATCAGCGCCGAGCAATTGGCCGAGGCCGCTCATATTCTAAGCGACGTCGTCAGCTAGGCTAAGGTGTCTAATTCATCATCCGTGGGGAAGCGGCCCACGGCTTTTTTTGAGTAGGCCAATTGGCCATCGAAAGTGATTTCAAACTTGCCCCCGCCAGAGGCCGTCAAGGTCACACCAACGCCAAACTTGTCTTGCAATCGATCCCTCGCACGGAGGGCATTGGGCTCGTAATTTCACTGCATGCAATATTCGATATCGATCTTCATCGTTCTCTCCTGAATTACCGAAAGCCGCGTTGGCGGCAGATACGGTCGTAAGCATCGTTGATGGTGGCTAGTTTTTCCGTCGCCAGATCAACGAATTCCTGAGGCAGGCCGCGGGCGATCGCGCGGTCAGGATGATTTTCCCGGATCAAAGCGCGCCAAGTCTGTTTCACGGCCCCTTCATCCGCGTCAGGTTCAAGGCCCATAATAGTATACGGGTCGGCCAAATTGGGGCCTAGATGATAGGCCCGAATACGGGCAAATCCAGCTTCATCGAAGCCAAAAATTTCCGCGACCTTGCGCAGATAATCCAGCTCCGCCGGATGCACGACCTGATCCGCCTTGGCGACATGGAAAAGGCCGTGCAGTAGATCTTCCAACACCTGCGAGGCAGGTTCGAACAAATCGGCGATCTGTCCCGCATAGGCTTCAAAACCAGAGACATCCTTACGCGCCAGGTTAAAAACCCGGGAGACGCTCTTCATATCCTCGGGCGAAATTTTGAAAATCTGTTTAAAGGCTTCCACTTCATCCCTAGTCACCTGACCGTCGGCTTTGGCCATTTTCGCGCCCAGAGCTATGACCCCGATGGTAAAAGCGATCCGGCGGGTGCCATCATTCGTATCGCTGGCGATATGGCGGAGCTTATCCACCGCCTGTTCAGCGATACCGCCAAGCAAGGCGCCCAATGGCCCATCGGACGCAAAGCCGCCTACACCTCGAACAATTCTATTCCATATACTCATGCCGCAAATCTTCCCTCATGCGCGGACGATTACCCTTAGGCTGGTCACTTCAAATTGGCAAGCACGTGATTGCTAAAATCATGAATTGTCGATATTTTATCAATAATTCATGATTATAAGGAATTCTATCGTGCCGGAAAAGTGGGATTTTTGGATTGACCGTGGCGGCACATTCACGGATGTGGTGGCCAGACGGCCCGAAGGTGGCTATCTCAGCCACAAGCTGCTATCGGAAAATCCGGAACAATACGCGGATGCAGCGCTGCAAGGTATCCGCGACCTGCTTGGCGTGGCCAAGACCGAACCCATCCCAACCGAACGCATCGCCACCGTAAAAATGGGAACGACCGTCGGCACCAATGCCCTGTTGGAGCGTAAGGGTGACCGCACCTTGCTGGTGACCAACATCGGATTTCGCGATGTGTTGCGCATTGGTTATCAGAACCGGCCCCGCCTGTTTGACCTGAACGTCAAATTGCCTAAAATGCTTTACGAACAGGTCGTAGAAGTTGCGGGCCGTTTTTCGGCCCAGGGTGAAGAGCGCGCGCCGATCGATCTGAAGGGCGCCCGCGCCGGCCTGCAGGCGGGCTATGATGCCGGCATACGTGCCTGCGCCATCGTCTTCATGCATGGCTATCGCTATACCGCCCATGAAAAGGCGGTAGCGGAGGTCGCCGAAGATATCGGTTTCACACAGATTTCCACATCGCACCTGATCAGCCCTTTGATGAAGATAGTCAGTCGAGGCGACACAACGGTGGTTGATGCCTACCTGTCACCGATTCTTCGCCGTTATGTGGACCGGGTCGCGGCGGAACTGGGGGATTCCCGCTTGATGTTCATGCAATCCAATGGCGGCCTGACCGACGCCAGCCTGTTCCAGGGCAAGGATAGCATTCTGTCGGGCCCGGCGGGCGGTGTGGTTGGGGCGGTGCGCACCACGGCCATGGCCGGGTTTGAAAAAATTATCGGTTTCGATATGGGCGGCACCTCGACGGACGTCTCCCATTATGCCGGGGCATTCGAAAGGGCCTTTGAGAGTGAGGTCGCAGGTATCCGCATGCGCGCGCCGATGATGCATATACATACCGTTGCCGCCGGTGGCGGTTCAATCCTGCATTACGACGGCGCCCGCTTTACGGTAGGACCCGATTCGGCTGGCGCCAATCCTGGCCCCGCCTGCTACCGGCGCGGCGGTCCCTTGGCGGTGACCGATTGTAACGTCATACTGGGTAAATTGAATCCGGAATTTTTTCCTAAGGTTTTCGGGCCCAATGGCGATGAGCCCTTGGACCGGGAGGCCGTGACCAAAAAATTCACTGCTCTGGCAGCAGAAATTTCTGCCTCGGCGCGCGATGCCATGACGCCGGAAGCCATCGCTGAAGGCTATTTGACGATTGCTGTTGAAAACATGGCAAGCGCCATCAAAAAGATCTCGATACAGCGCGGCTATGACGTTTCCGAATACGTTTTAAGCTGCTTTGGCGGAGCTGGTGGGCAACATGCCTGCCTGGTTGCCGATGCATTGGGCATGAAAAAAGTATTCAGCCATCCCCTAGCTGGCGTGTTGTCGGCCTATGGCATGGGCCTGGCCGATATCCGCGCCATGCGCCAACACGCA
>CAUZBE010000211.1:0-5871 GCA_963577885.1 Alphaproteobacteria bacterium | reverse complement strand
AACCACTTATGTCCATCGACGGCCAGGGAATCCGCCAATTCATAGCCCGCTGCTAAAGCCGCGCGGTTCGGCGCAGCCATTGCCCAGATGCCGAAGGCGCCATCCACATGCACCCAGGCGCCGCTTTGTTGCGCGTCGGGGATCAGCGCGGCGGCGGGATCGAAGGCGCCGGAATTCACGTTGCCCGCCTGCAGGCACAAGATGGTCGGGCCCTTGATAGGCGGCAGGGCATCGGCTCTGATGGCGCCCTGATCATCCACAGCCAGCCGTTGCACCCGGCCCTCGCCCAGACCCAGCATACGCACCGCCTTCAACAATGCGGCATGACCCTCGTCACCAACAAAAACGGTGATCGGCGGCGCGCCGAACAGGCCGTCCTGTTCCACATCCCAGCCGACCCGGGCCAGCACGGCATGACGGGCAGCGGCCAGGGCGGTAAAATTGGCCATGGTGGCGCCGGTGACGAAGGCCCCGCCCGCATCATCAGGGAAGCCGAAAATATCCCTCAGCCAGGTTAGACAAGCCATTTCCAGGGCCGCACCCAGGGGCGATGACGTAGTGGAAAAGGCGTTCTGGTCCCAAGCGCCGGCCAGCCAATTGGCCGCCAGGGCCACGGGCAAACTGCCGCCCGTCACAAAACCAAAATAACGCGGCCCGGCACTAGCGATGGTGGCCGGGCTGCCCAGGCGGTCAAGTTTCGCCAGAATGTCTTCCACCCCTTCCCCACGATCGGGAAAGGGACCCGCCAGTTCCGAGAGCGCGGCCAGAGCCTTTGTGCTGGGCGCTACGCTCCGGCTATCAAGGCCGTCGAGATAGGCCAAAGCCCGCGTGGCGGCATCTTGCAGCAGGTCTGCCATCTATTCCGCCGCGGCGACCTGCCTGCCGGCCGGGCTCATATAGCCCTCGCGCAGATCCCATTCGATATCGCCCGCGGCGCGCTCGGCCGGTTTGCCATAGCCGGCCCCGCCGCCTGTGCGGGCCACCAGGATATCGTCCTTTTGTAAGGGAAAACTGGTTTTGGATGGCAATTCGATCACCTGATCGCCGCGCAACACCTGGGTCGAGGCGCAAACTCCATCAGCGCCGCCGAACAAGCCCTCGGGCGCCAGGTGAAAACGGTCGGAATAAGTCGCAAAAGTGACGTCATCGGCCAGAATATGATAGCGGCGCTGAAAACCCAGGCCACCGCGATAACGGCCCGCCCCACCCGAATCCGGTATCAGGCTGTATTCCTCTACCCGAAAATAGTCATATTCCATGTCCATGGCTTCAATGGGCACGTTGGAACAGTTGGACAAGGGCCCATCCACCGCGTCACAGCCGTCGCCATGGGCGGAGGCGCCATAACCGCCACCAAGAATTTCTAGGTAAATGGCGTAACCGTCCGGCCGCAACTGGCTCAAGACGATGATTTCCGTGGAATCGAAGCCCGCCGCGATAATCTTGTCCGGCGCCGATGGGGCCAAGGCCTTCATGACCGCGTTGTAGGCCCGGTAGGCCGACAACATGCGGGCCCGGACCGGCGCCGGCCGGCGGGGGTTCAGCAGGCTGCCATGGGGCGCTCGCACCTCGATGGGCCGTTTGCTACCTTCGTTGAAGGGAATATCGGGGCTGGTCAGCACCGATTTTACGCAGGACAATCCCGCCGCGACGGTCGAGGCATAGGGGCAATTGACGTTGGATTTGACCTGATCACAGGTGCCTTCGTAATCGACAATCACGCTGTCGCCCTTAATCTCCACCCGGGCCTGAACGCGCAGCGGTTCATCTCTGATACCGTCATCATCCAGAAAATCCTCGCCATGGTAGACCCCATCGGGAAATTCACGGATCGCCGCGCGCATGCGGCGCTCGGAATAATCCAGCAATTCATCCATGGCCTCCTGCACCACGCCCTCCCCAAAGCGGGTGCACAGATCTTGCACCCGGCGGCCGCCGATGCCGTTGGCGGCGAACTGTGCATTGAAATCGCCAATTGTCTGATCCGGTACCCGGATATTGGCGCGGATCAGGCGTTCCAACGGGCCGCCATGCCAATCGTGTTTCATGTTGTATTTGGAGGGCGGAAAGATGATGCCTTCCTGGTGCACGTCGGATGCGTCCGGGTTCAGGCCCGCCGCGCCGCCGCCCAGATCCAGATGATGGGCGATGGTGGCGCCGAAACCCACAAGGGTGCCGCCGAAAAAGATCGGTGAAAACAGAAACACGTCCTGCAGATGCTGGCCGCCCTGGAACGGATCATTATTGATATAAAAATCGCCCTCCACCAAGGAATCGGTGGGGAATAGCTCGGCACAGGGGCGAAAAGTAGCGCTGATGGGTCCCAGCTG
Organism: Alphaproteobacteria bacterium; assembly: GCA_963577885.1. GTDB lineage: Bacteria > Pseudomonadota > Alphaproteobacteria. The sequence goes on along the minus strand of CAUZBE010000211.1, from coordinate 3,541 downwards.
CATGGGGATCAATTCTGCCTGGGCCACCACGTTGCCATGGCGGTCCATCAACGCAGCGGAGCAGTCATTGGCCTCCCGCACCACCGGTGAATAGGCGGAGCGGACCAGTTTTACGCCCATTTCCCGGGCGGCGGCGATGAGCCCCTGGCTTATCACAGCTTGATCGACGGTGTTCACGGCCATCTCTCTATTCCTTCCACTTTAAGAGGATATTGTCCTGATCGTCGACGGTGGCGGTCCAGTCATGGGGGACAAAAATTGTCGAGGTGCCATCTTCCACCAGGGCGGGGCCGGGAGTGCCCCCCGCCTCAAGGGCAATGGCGGCCCGGCTGACGAGGAGGCATTTGCGCCATTCGCCTCGGTCGAAGACCTGACTTTCCGAACGCACCACCGTTTCATTCATGCCTTCGTTCAACGCCGGCACCACCTCCGGCGGGGCCGACGCGCCCAGGCGAAAAGACACGATCTCGGCGCGATTCAAGCCGGATTCGCCAAAAGCAAAGACCCGATTATGGGCCTCATTGAATAAATCTAAAAGTTCATCTGCACTTAATTTTGGCAGGGCATCGCCATCGACATCCACCGTGATTTCAAAGGCCTGGCCGATAAACCTCATATCCAAACTATAACTGATCGCCAGGTCACCCTGGACCCCAAGCTCCCTGAACGAGGTGGTGGCCCGTTCCTGCAATTCACTGAACACCCCCCGCACCTGTTCCTCTGCGCCCTCGGCCAAGGGAATGCGCCGGGTCAAGGTCTCGTATAGCAGAAAGTCGGAGGCCAGCAGGCCATAGGCAGACAGCACGCCGGCGTTAGGCGGTATCAGGATGGTGGTTATATCAAGCTCCTCGGCCACCCGGGCCGCATGCAACGGCCCGGCGCCGCCAAAGGGCACCAGCACGTAGTCTCGGGGGTCCCGGCCCCGTTCGGTCGAGACAAGCTGTATGGCGCCAACAATATTGGCATCCGCCACACGCACGGTACTGTCCGCCATATCTTCAATCGTCATGTCAAGATTTCCTGACAATTCTTTGAAAGCACTGCGTGCAGCAGAACCATCCACAGTCATTTTCCCGCCCAAAAAAGTCTCCGCCCGAATGGTGCCGCGCACCATGTGGGCATCGGTGATGGCGGGCCGCGTACCGCCCCTACCGTAACAGGCGGGCCCTGGATCGGCGCCGGCCGACTCCGGACCAACCCGCAGCATGCCGCCGTCATCCTGCCAGCAAATAGAACCACCCCCCGCCCCCACCGTGACGATGTCCAGCACCGGGGTGCGGATCGGCAAACCGTCCACTTCCGTCTCGCCGGACAGGTTCGGCTTTCCGTCCGCTACCAGGCAGACATCGGTCGAGGTGCCGCCCATGTCCAAGGTGATCAGGTCGCCATAGCCGGATAGTCCGGCCTGGCGCACGGCGCCGATGACGCCGGCCGCAGGGCCCGAAAATAGCGAGGTGATGGCGTTGCGCGACATCCCCGCCACGGGCAGGCGGCCGCCGTTGGACTGCATGATGGAAAAGCGCCCCGCGAAACCCTGTTCCCCCAACTGGCTTTCAAAGCGGCGCAAATAGCTGTCGATCACCGGCTGCACATAGGCCGCCAGGGTGGTGGTGGAAGTGCGTTCGTATTCACGGAATTCCCGGGTAACATCGGCCGAGCAGGTCACGGTTAAATCGGAAAACAGTTGGTTGACCATTGCCGCGAGCTGGCGCTCGTGTTTCGGTTCGGCATAGCCATTCAAAAGACAGATAGCGACGGATTGATAGCGCCCGGAACCGAAAAATTCCTGCAACCGCGCGCTCGTAGCCGCCTCGTCCAGGGCCTCGACCACCTCGCCCTGGCCCGATATCCGCTCGTCAATCTCCAGAATATCCTGGCGCGCCAGCACCGGCTCGGGCTTGCGGTAGAACAGATCATAGATTTGTGTGCGATTATGGCGTTGCAGGAACAACACATCGCGGAAACCCCGCGTGGTCAGCAGGGCCACCGGAGCGCCCTTGCGCTCCAATATAGCGTTAGTGGCGACAGTGGAGCCATGCACCAAATCAGCCACCGCGGAAAGCTCTATGCCACCCGCCGCCAGGGACGCCATGGCGCCTTCGTCGGGCCGGACCGGCACCGAGGGCACCTTGGCCACCCGCACCCGGCCATCCTCGATCGCCACTAGATCGGTGAACGTCCCGCCAACCTCAACACCAACACGCATGCCTATCCCCCAGCCTTACAACAGCCCGCATACTATAGGGCTATGGACCAGTCAGGAAGAGCCGGTTGGGCGTAGAATGCTAGAGGTTATTCATTGGTCTCGGAAAAATTCGAAATTATCACACCACCCTGGGGAAAATGGGCCTTGATTTCAAGCTTTCCTCCCCTGGCTTCGATCATTCAGCGCAGACACTGGATGCGCACGCCTGACCAGCTTTCCACCTTGGCAATTGCCGGCTGCCCGACAACAAGGGGTTCTGCTAGTTCCTCCTGCGAGATCCAAATTGCCTGGGGTAATTGTTGCAATTCGATCTCTTCCCGCAGTTCCGATTTACGAGCGTCCATAGCAGTGCGGAGGTTGGATTGATGAAATTATGGACCGCTGGCCAGGACGGGCATAATGGCTCAAACTATGGGCCGAGCAGGGGAGGAATAATACCTATGGTCATGGTGCAATTGGCGGACGATTTACGGGCTGAGGGTGATGAATTTCACCGCTTGCTAAGCAACCTTTCGGCGGCGGACTGGCTACGGCCGACGCCGTTCAAGGACTGGACGGTGGATTATGTGATCCAGCACCTGGCTTTCGGCGATTGGCTGAATACGCTTTCGCTCACCGACCCGGACAGATTTAGCGCCGTGATCGCCCAGCGCATGGCGGCGCGGGCTGGGGGCCGGAGAGTAATGGGCTTGGAGGAAACCGGTCTGGAGCTTGGCCAGGACCTCAAACTGCTGACCCAATGGCATGACCGCCTGCATCAGCTGTGCGATATTTTCGCGGACTCCGACCCCAAGGCGCGGATGAAATGGGTGGGTCCGGATATGAGCGTCCGCTCCGCCGCAACGGCCCGATTGATGGAGACCTGGGCCCATGGCCAAGACGTCTATGACCTGCTGCACCGACCCCGCGTGACCACGGATCGTATCCGCAATATTGCCACTCTGGGCGTGAACACCTATGGATGGAGCTTCCAAAATCGTGGCCTGAAACCGCCCGGCCCGGCGCCGCACGTGCGCCTGACCTCGCCATCCGGGGCGATCTGGACTTGGAACGAGCCGGACCCGGACAACCGCGTCGAGGGCACGGCACTAGATTTCTGCCACGTGGTCACCCAGGGCCGCCATATCGACGAGGTTGATCTGCAGGTCACCGGTGATCGGGCAAGGCAATGGATGGCCATCGCCCAATGCTTCGCCGGCGCCCCCGAAACCCCGCCACCGCCGGGCCAACGCGGCTGGTAGACAGGATCGCAAAAATGCCGCCGGTGGACACTTGGCAAGTGTACATTATACGGCACAGAGTTCGTCCCACCAGGTATGCTTATCGTTGATGCCA
>CAUZBE010000210.1:0-5876 GCA_963577885.1 Alphaproteobacteria bacterium | reverse complement strand
CGGCCAGTTCATGCCTCATCTCGATGCCAAGCGATTGCAACAGGCCTCCCGGGCCGATGCCAGATAGCTGCAACAACTGCGGCGAATTGATTGTGCCGCCGCTCAGGATTACTTCGCGGTTGGCCCGCACCTCCGTGATCTTGCCACCGCGCCCGCCCTTGGCATAGGTCACGCCGACGGCACGCTTGCCCTCTAGCAGGATGCAGGTGGCGTGCGCGTTGGTGCGCACGGTCAGGTTTGGCCGCGATTTTGCCGGGTTGAGAAAGGCCCGCGCCGTGCTGACCCGGCGGCGGCGATAGGCGGTGCGCTGGACGTAGGAGATACCCTCCTGTTTTGCGCCGTTGTAATCCGCATTGCGCGGGATGTCGATCTCTCCGGCACCTTCCATGAAGGCCTCGCACAGAGGGTGGCTGTAGTTCAGGTCGGTCACCTGCAGATTGCCCTCGCGGCCCCGGAACTCGTCGTCCTCGCCGCCGATGCGCCGCTCGCAACGGCGGAAATAGGGCAGGGCGTCGGCATAGCCCCAACCCTGGTTGCCTCGCTGGGACCAGCCATCGAAATCCATGCGCTGGCCGCGGTTATAAATATGGCCGTTGATGGAGCTGGAACCGCCCAGGGTCTTGCCGCGCGGCACACCGATGGCCCGGCCGCCGGTCCAATGGCTGGGTTCCGCCTCGTACAGCCAGTTCACGTTCGGGTTGGTCAGGGTTTTGATAAAGCCGGCGGGAATATGCAGATAGGGGTTCCAGTCCGGCGGCCCGGCCTCCAATATACAGACTGTGTGCTTGCCATCGGCGGTCAGCCGGTTGGCCAAAATGCACCCGGCCGAGCCGGCGCCAATAATCACATAGTCAAATGAATCTGCCAAAGTTCTATCTCCCGTCAAGGTATTACCCTGCCGCGGCCACTGTCGTGAACGGCCGCGTGCGAAAACGCCAGCTTAAAGAGCTATTAGAGGTCTGTCACCGCATGTCCCCTTTCCAAGGTGTCTGTCAAAACCGGGCTAGCTCCATGGTTCTCTATTCATGGACAATTTGTTTCCTATTCAACGGATTGTGCGTGGTGAATTCAGTCCTGCCTTCTATCCAAGACGATGAGACAGCATGTCAATCGAGAGAAGAAGGTGAAGATAAGATGGCCACCCCCACCGTTACCATTCGCTCGGTCGTTCCCGCGCTGAGCAACGTATACGAATAGCTTACGTCCTTCGCCGAGCCGCTGATCCGTATCGCCGCCGTCTTGTTGCTTGTCCCCCGTAGCGCGCAGAAGCTCTTCGGCTGGTTCGGCGGCTACGGGATAGAAGGAACCGGCCTGATATTGGCCAGCATCGGCTTCGAACCTGGCGCCTTATTCGCGGTGTTGGTCGGCGTTGCCGAATTCTTCGGCGGCCTCATGCTGGCCGCCCCCCGGCTGTGCGGTGGGCGATAGCCAACGCTGTCCAAAAAACATGATGACTGACAGATATGTGAAGGCTACGGCCAGGGATGCCGCCGTACCGCCGTACACGCCCCATAGGGTAAAGCTGTGGGGGACGCTGAGGATGTAGAGGATGATGGAGCCCATGCCAATGGGGAAATTGCGGATCATGGCGTGGGTAGCGGCGGTGCCATGGGTGAAATGGATAATCAGCAGGGTCGGCAGCAAGGTGGTGGGAAAGCCCACCAGTAGGCCAGTCCAGCGCGGCCCGAGGATTTCTGCCAGCATGATGACGGTGATGATCAGGGCCGCGGCGACGCCGCCCCGCAGGAGCAATAGGTGCGCGGTGTAGCTGATGGGGCGCACCAATGCGGCAAAGTCTATCTTGCGCAACAGCCAGTGGGACAGGGCGATAACAAAGACCGTCAGGGCGGTCCCGCTGGCCAGGGTGAAGGGAATGGTAGCTAGCACCGAGGCAATACCTAGATAGGCGGCAATAGCGGCCATCGCGCCGCCCAAAGCCGGGAACCGCGCCAGCCGGGACGAGGTCCAATAATAGACCAGGACAAAGACCAAGGTGCCCGAGAACGAGGCGATGCCGTGGGGCACGCTGTCGACGATATAGGCGATGCCCATGTCCCGGCCCACGAAGAAAAATATCAGCACCGCGCTCAATGGCGCGCCCGCAAGTAGGCCGGCGATGCGCGTGCCGATCCGTTCAGCGACGAACGCCAGGCCCATGACGATGCCGGCGGACCACAGCGCCTTGGCCAGCAGCGAGGTTTCGTGGGGAGTATCCATTGCGGTGCTAGTCGTGGGGTCCGGTCGGGTTGTTAATGGCTGCGCATGTTATCACATCGATCAGGAGCGGCTATCCGCGCCCCGTTGCTGCAAGGGTATTGTTCAGGCCGCTGACCAGACGTTTCGCGAAGATACCCTGTCATGGCCAAGCAAAAATACGCCGGGAAATCCGCTTTCCGGGCAGCGGATTCGTGCTATGAAACAGGCAACAATAAATTTGCAAGATGGTCCGCGCCCACTGCTGGTCCGGTCGATAAATGGGAGAATTTGAGCATGTCAGATGCGGTTGATTTCACCAAACAGGGCGCCATCGGCATCATCACGGTCAACAGCCCGCCGGTTAACGCGCTTAGCGCCGCCGTGCGTAATGGCCTGGGCGAAGCCTTTGATAAGGGCCAGGCGGACCCGGAGGTTAAGGCCATGGTTCTCCTCGGTGGTGGCCGCACTTTCATTGCCGGTGCCGATATCCGCGAGTTTGGCCAGCCGCCTAAGGGCAAGCCGTTTCACGAGGTTCTGGTGGGCATGGAGAACAGCTCCAAATTGATCATCGCGGCGATCCACGGCACCGCTCTTGGCGGCGGCTTGGAAACCGCGCTGTGTTGTCATTACCGCTTCGCCGTACCCTCGGCCCTGGTGGGCCTGCCGGAAGTGAAATTGGGCCTGTTGCCGGGCGCCGGTGGCACACAACGGCTGCCCCGTCTGGTGGGCGCGGCCAAGGCCCTGGACCTGATCACCTCGGGCGATTTCGTACCGGCGCCACAAGCCAAGGAACTGGGCATCATAGACGAGGTTGGCGATGATCTGCTGGCCGGCGCGGTGGCGTTCGCCGAAAAGCTGGTGGTGGACAATGCGCCCCTGCGCAAGATCCGCGATATACCGTGTGCGGCCGAGACCGGATTGTTCGATGGCTTCCGCAAGGCTAATGCGCGGAAATTCCGGGGCTTCCTCGCGCCCTGGAAATGCATCGATTGTGTCGAGGCGGCGGCGACCTTACCCTTCGACGACGGCGTCGTGCGGGAGCGTGAATTGTTCATGGAATGCATGACCTCGCCTGAATCTGCGGCCCAGCGCCACGTTTTCTTCGCCGAGCGTGAAGTGGCGAAGATCCCCGACGTGCCCAAAGATACGCCTATCAAGGATATCAAGAAGGTCGCCATGATCGGCGCCGGCACAATGGGTGGCGGCATCGCCATGAACTTCGTCAATGCCGGCATTCCGGTGATGATGCTGGAAGTAGCCCAGGAAAATCTGGACAAGGGCATGGCCACTATCGAGCGCAATTACCAGAACACGGTGAGCAAGGGCCGGCTGTCCCAGGAGAAAATGGACCAGCGCATGGCGCTGTTTTCCACCACGACCAATTTCGCCGAAATTGGCGAGGCGGATCTGGTTATCGAAGCGGTGTTCGAGAAGATGGAGTTGAAAAAAGAAATCTTTGCCAAGCTGGACGGGGTGATGAAACCCGGCGCCGTCCTGGCCTCCAACACCTCTACCCTCAGCATTGACGAGATCGCCTCTGCCACCAAGCGGCCCGAAAGTGTAATCGGCATGCACTTTTTCTCGCCTGCCAACGTCATGCGCCTGTTGGAAGTGGTGCGTGGCGCCAAGTCCTCACCCGAAACCATCGCCACCGCCATGGGCATTGGCCGCAAGGTCGGTAAGATTTCCGTTCTAGTGGGCAATTGCTTTGGCTTTGTCGGCAACCGCATGCTGCACGGCTATACCGGCGAAGGCACGTTTTTACTGGAAAATGGAGCCTTACCGCAACAGGTTGACAAGGCGATTTTCGATTTCGGTTTGCCCATGGGGCCCTTCGCCATGGGCGACATGGCCGGCCTGGACGTGGGCTGGCTGGTTCGCAAAGGGCGCACCGCCGCCCGCCCCACCAACGAGGAATATGGCGGCACCATCCCCGACCGTATTTGCGAGCTGGGGCGCTTTGGGCAAAAGACCTCCGGCGGCTACTACGACTACAGGGAAGGCGACCGCACGCCGGTGCCCAACGCAGAGGTGCAGGAGATAATCGAGCATGTCTCCAAGGAAAAGAATATCAAGCGGCAGGATATTTCCGACGAAGACACGGTCAAACGCAGCCTGTATCCCCTGATCAACATCGGGGCGCAGATTTTAGACGAAGGCATGGCCATGCGGCCCTCGGATATAGATATCATCTATATCAACGGCTATGGCTTCCCAGCCTATCGCGGTGGCCCGATGCATTGGGCGGATTCAATTGGCCTGGAAAACGTCCTGGTCGATCTGAAACGTTTCCACGCCGAATTCGGCGAACGCTGGCGGCCGGCGCCATTGCTGGAAAAATTAGTCGCCGAAGGTAAAAGCTTCGCCGACCTGTAAGCCAGCTAAATCTAATTTTCGGCAAAAGGGCCCCTCCGCAGGTTGGCGGAGGGGCCATTCATTTTTGCCGCTTAATGAATTTCGGCGGAGCCGGCCATGGCGCGGCCCAGGGCTTCAACATCGAAGCCCGGTTGGCGGCAGGCCTCTAATATCACCGCCTCACGTCGTCCCAGAAGCTTGCAGGCGTCCACTACCTGACGGGCCACGGAGTGGGGGATGACCACGGCGCCGTGGCGGTCGGCATGGATCAGATCGCCGGAGCTGACGGTCATGCCGGCGACGTTGACGGTTTTGCCGAAGTCTTGCAGATGCACATGGGCATGAGACGGCCCGACCCGATCGGCGATGAACTGAAAGCCCGGCGCCACGGCGTCAAGGTCACGGACGGAGCCATCGGTAATGGTGCCCAGGCAGCCCAGGGAATGGTGGATGGTTGAATTGACCTCGCCCCAAAAGGCGCCATAGCCCCGGCGCGGGCCATCCATGTCCTGAATGACCGAAATAGTCGGGCCGATGCCTTCGGCGATATAGCGGTAATAGTTCAGGCGTTGCTCCGACATCTCCTTCGCGGGCCGGGAGCTCGGCTCCACCGCGCGGATATTGGCGGTGCGGGCGTAGCCGACCATGGGCGGCAGTTCGGGGAAGGCGCAGACTAGGGGTTCCACCGTGAAGCCAATGGCCCGGCGTTCCGGCGAGGTGACTTCCAAGGCGTTGCAGATGGTCGGTGTATCCCAGGCGCGCAAGGCGGCCAGTTCGGTCTCGTTTAGGGGGCTGTCGGTCATGGGTAGTTTTTAAACTCCAAGGTATTGATGTTGGACATCCGGATTAGCGCGTAGTTCAGCGGAATTGCCACTCCATGCCAGACGGCCTTTCTCGACAATAAAATGACGGTCGCAGATTTTCGTCAAGGCCTCGACATTCTTATCGATCACTAGAATGGCCTGGCCCGCCGCTTTCAGGTCCGCCAGACAAGACCATATTTCCGCCCGGATCAAGGGGGCAAGCCCTTCGGTGGCCTCATCAAGCAATAATAGTTTAGGATTGGTCATTAAGGCCCGGCCTATGGCCAGCATTTGTTGCTCGCCGCCCGAAAGTTGATCGCCCATGCTGGCCTGGCGCTCCCGCAGACGGGGAAATAGCGCATAGGCCCGTGCCAGGTTCCACCCTTCCAGGGCGCCATCACCCGGGCGGGCAGTGGCGACCAGATTTTCCCGCACCGTCAGATTTGGGAAGATTTGCCGCCCCTCCGGCACCAGGCCCAGGCCGAGTTGGGCAATGCGATAAGGCGCCAGCCCAACCAGGTT
>CAUZBE010000209.1:0-5879 GCA_963577885.1 Alphaproteobacteria bacterium | reverse complement strand
CTCCAAGAAAAGGTCTCAGCTCCCGCTGGCGGCGAAGCTGCCGACGGTCTGTACCACGATACGAAATTAGACGCGAAAATCAAAGGTTTCTGGCCTCTAACCGTGGAGAAAGATACGGACACGCCGGCTTGGTAAGGGCCGGATTGCGGGAATTGAGCGGTTTTTGTGCCTAGCTGGGGTCCGGGATCGGTACTTAGGCTCGGCGAAATCTTGCCTATGGTCACGCCATTGGCTATGCAACAGAGCTATGCCAATGCGCAATGAGACCATCGACCACCCACTCGACCCGGCCGCCCGCCGGGCCGAGTGGTTTCGCTATTACTCCGACAAGCGTATCGGCCAGCAGTGGTTTCAGGTCCATCTGCTGCAAGGTCTGGCGGTGCAGCGTGTCTTGGAAGTGGGGCCAAATCTTGGTCTTGTATCGGCCCTGTTGGCGAATGCGGGCTTTACCGTCACCACCATGGACATGATGCCCAGCCTGGACCCACGCCCGGATATTCCCCACATCCAGGGTGAATTGACCGCGATCGACGGTTTTTGCCTCTCCGGCCACGACGCCATAATTTGTTGTGAGACCCTGGAACACCTGCCCTGGGATCAGGTCCAGCCCGTGCTGGCGAAGTTTCATGCCGCTGCGCCCGACTATTTGATTATTTCGGTTCCCTATATGGGTTTTCAGATCGATTGGCGCCTGTACCTGAACGCGGTCACCGCGCGCAGCAAATTTTCCGTCAAGAAACTGAATTTTCTGCGCAGTTTTAGGCCGGATGTCGATCCCTGGGGGCACAAATGGGAGGCCGGCTACCGTGGCCATTCCCTGGCCGCGTTGGCGGCAAAAATTCAAGCCGCGGGCTGGCAAATTGAACGCCGGGATTTTACCTCGCCCGCCCGTTCGGTTTTCTATTTGCTGCGCCGCGATTAAGCAGATTTTTTCTATCGGCCGCGCCAAAACAGTCGGTGCATTTTATACATTGTCAGAAATATAGTGTGGTATTTTCCCTAAGCTGCGGAAATTATTGGCAGCGAAAGTTGGCACGCTATTTGCCGATTATAATGTAGGTAGTGGCCCTTCGGGCCGAACGACCAAACCTAGAGGATGCCCTCACCCTTTAGGATTGCCGAGACGGCGGTTCTTCGGAACTGTCGTTTTCGGTTCTGCGCGCCACTCCGGCTATTTGCAATATCACCGGCTTTTGCCATTATGGGCGCTGCACTTTAGGGAGTGAGCCATGCGCATTTGTCACTATGATCTGTGGCGGCGGACCGGCGGCGCCTTGTTTGGGCTAGGCTTGTGCGCCTTTGGCATTTTCAGCCTGCTGCAGATGCCCGAGGCGCCTAATGCTGTCCTGGCCGACCGGTCCCTGTGGATGAGCGTCACCATGAACCTGGCCGGCGTCGGTGCCATCCTGACCTCCTGGCTGGCACCGGACCTCTCAGGCAGCTGGTGCCGCTCGCCGCGCTTCCCGCTCAAGAAATGACGCATTTTTCGTTTAGCGGCGTAGCACCAAGGCGGCCTATACGATCCTTCAATTGCGCGTTAGTTAGGAGATCCCGACATGGTGGATATGAAAACCGAGCCAGTAAACCGGCAATATCTATTGGCCAAGCGGCCTGCGGGCGCGCTGCAGGAGAGCGATTTTAGCTGGACCGAGAGCCCGACACCGCAGCCGAGGTTAGGCGAGGCGCTGGTGCGGAGCCTTTATCTTTCCCTGGATCCGGCGAATAGGGGCTGGATAAACGATGTACCCACCTATCGTCCGCCGGTTGGCCTGGGTGAGACCATGGCAGGCTTTGTCATCGGCCAGGTGGTTGCATCCAATCGCGACGATTTGGCCGTTGGCGACATGGTGGAAGGCGATGGCGGCTGGCAGGATTTCGCCGTCCATGGCCCCGACAGCCGGGTCTATAAGCTGCCTCCCGGGGATGACCTTGTAGCCCGCATGTCGGTCCGTGGCGTCACCGGACTGACCGCCTATTGGGGTTTGCTGGATATCGCCGCACCAAAAGCCGGCGAAACGGTACTGGTCTCGGCCGCCGCCGGCGCGGTGGGTTCCATCGTGGGGCAAATCGCCAAGATCAAGGGCTGTCACGTGGTGGGCATCGCCGGCACGGACGAGAAATGCCAATGGATCGTTGATGAACTGGGCTTTGACAGCGCCATAAATTACAAAAAAGAGAACGTTTTGAAAGCTCTGGGACAGCATTGCCCGCGCGGCATCGACGTCTATTTCGACAATGTGGGCGGCGATATCCTGCAGGCCGCCCTGTTCCGCATGAACCAGGGCGGCCGCATGGTCTGTTGCGGCGTGGTATCGCAATATGACACTGCCACGCCAGCGCCCGGGCCCCACGGCCTGCCCGGACTACTGGTGGTTCGCCGCCTGCGCATGGAAGGTTTTATCGTGATGGATTATGATAACCGCCGGGAACAGGCCGATGCGGAGTTAGCCGGCTGGGTGGCCGACGGTAGCCTGAAATATAAGGTCGACATCATCGAAGGCCTGGAACATGCGCCCAAGGCTCTAATCGGGCTGCTCTATGGCGAAAATACCGGCAAACGAATGATCCGGGTCAGTGGGGACGCAAGAGCATGAGCGCGGAAAACAGTAAACGTCTGGCAGAAATGCAGAAACGCATGCTGGACAAAGGCTTCGGCACTATGCTGGGCGCGAAACTGCAGGCGATCGAGGAGGGCTACTGCCGCATGGTGCTGCCCTGGCGCGAAGAGTTGTCCCGGGGTGACGCGTTGATCCACGGTGGCGTCACTGCTGCCCTGATAGACAAGGCCGGCACCACCGCCGCCTGGTCCTACCTGGACATACCCGAGAACGCGCGGGGTTCCACCGTGGCCATGAACGTGAACTTCCTGGAAGGCGCGGTCAGCGACCTGATCGCCGAGGCGCGGACGGTCCGGCGTGGCGGCTCCATCAGCGTAATCGATGTTGATGTCAAGAATATTGATGGGGTCATGGTGGCAAAAGGTATGGTGACTTACAAAATTTCCAAAACAAGAATTAATATGTAAAATTATATTTTTACACAACACATCTAATTTATGACTTTATGTTTTACAAGTAATCTATTGATATAAAGTATTTATATCAAACCAGCTAACGGCGATGACGGATCGGCGTACATCTTCTTCCCCATGCGGCCGGCCAGATAGGCTTCACGCCCGGCAATTACCGCGTGTTTCATAGCCCGCGCCATGCGGATTGGGTCCTTGGCTTCGGCGATAGCGGTGTTCATCAGCACACCAGCGCAGCCTAGTTCCATGGCAATGGCGGCATCCGAGGCGGTGCCGACACCGGCATCGACAATGACCGGCACCTTGGCGTTTTCGATAATGACCCGGATGTTGACCGGGTTCTGCACGCCGAGGCCCGAACCGATCGGCGCCCCCAGCGGCATGATGGCGCAACAGCCGATTTCTTCCAGCACCCTGGCCTGGATCGGATCGTCACTGCAATAGACCATGACCTGGAAACCCTCCTTGATGAGCATTTCTGCGGCGCGCAGGGTTTCTGGCATATTCGGGTACAGTGTCTGCTGATCACCCAGTACTTCCAATTTTACCAGATCCCAGCCACCCGCCTCTCGCGCCAGGCGCAGGGTGCGAACCGCGTCTTCGCTGGTAAAACAGCCCGCCGTATTGGGCAAATAAATGAATTTCTTCGGATCGATATAATCGACAAGCATTTCCTTGTCCGGGTCCGTGACGTTGACCCGACGCACCGCAACGGTGACCATTTCGGCGCCGGCAGCCTCCACCGCGCGGAAATTTTCGTCGTACGATTGGTACTTTCCGGTGCCCACGATCAGGCGTGAATGCATCTTTCGCCCAGCCACTGTCCAACTGTCGTCATCCGAATCGCTATCGGAGTCTCCCTTTGCGTCTCCACCGCCGATAAAATGCACAATTTCTAACCGGTCGCCATCTGCCACCATGGTCTGGTCATAGGCGGAGCGTGGGACTATCTCTAAATTATGCTCCAAGGCGATTTTGCGGGCGTCCAGGCCCAAATCCTGCAACAGCGCCGCGACGCTGAGAGATGAGGAAATTTCGCGGTTTTCACCGTTGATAACAACCCGCATGATCTAGCGTTCCCTGCTGGCAAATACAAAAAATCGGCGTACCGGAATTATGGGGAGAACGGACACAGCTTTCAACCGAGGCCTACGAATTCGCCGTTAGTCGCCCAGCGTCCCTGGCTTCCCTATCCACAGTGATGGCAGTATATAGCTGGTAGTTTCCTTGTCATCGGTGAAAATATATGCTCGCAAATATATTGGTCCTGAACGGACCCAACTTAAATATGTTGGGTACCCGTGAGCCGGTCATTTATGGCCATGAAACCCTGGATGATGTAAATGCCATCATTGAGCACCGGGCCGGCGAGCTTGGGGTTACCACGGATTGCCGGCAAAGCAATAGCGAGGGCGAGTTGGTGACCTGGATCCAGCAAGCCCGCGGCCAGGCCGCGGCCATCATCATCAACGCCGGGGCATACTCGCACACCTCGATCGCGATACCCGATGCCTTGCGGGCAGCGGAGTTACCGGTTTACGAAGTGCATTTGTCAAATATTTACCGGCGAGAAAGCTTCCGGCATCATTCCTATATATCTGGCGTCGCGGTAGCAGTAATTTGCGGCCTGGGCGTGGACGGTTATCTATGCGCGCTGACGGCCGCGGCGAAAGCGGCGGGTTAGAGAGATTTTCGGTCAAATGAAATCACTTTGCCCTTTCAGGTGATTGGTTCAATAACTCTAAAATTAAGAAACTGCGCATATTTGAGTCGAAAATGACCGCGCGCGAGAGAGGCAAGGCGAAATGGCAAAAAACGAGATCGATAAAGAGTTGATCCGTGAACTGGCCGCTCTGATGGACGAGACCGGATTGAGCGAGATCGAGATTGAAAACGATGACGACCGTTTGCGCCTGGTACGCGCGACAGCCGCAGCCGCACCAGCGCCGGCGCTATCGGCGGCGGTAATCTCTGTTGCGGCGCCCACGGCGCCGGCGAGCGAAGCGATAGACGGCGATTTAGCCAATCACCCGGGTGCATTGCTGTCGCCCATCGTGGGCACCGCCTTTCATGCCCCCTCCCCGGATGACGCGCCTTTTGTCAAAGTCGGTGATCAGGTCGATGCCGGGCAAACCCTGTTGGTGATCGAGGCGATGAAAACCTTTAACGAAATCCCCTCCGCGCGCGCTGGCGTGGTGCGGCAGATTCTGTTTGAAAACGCCTCGCCCGTCGAATATGGCGACATCCTGATGATCATCGAATAACCGCCGCCATGTTCGACAAGGTCCTCATTGCCAATCGCGGTGAAATTGCCGTGCGCCTGCACCGGGCCTGCCGGGAAATGGGCATCCGCACGGTCGCGGTCCATTCCACGACCGATAGCGACGCCATGCACGTGCGCCTGGCCGATGAAAGCGTTTGTATTGGTCCACCACCCGCCATCGATAGTTACCTGAATATCCCCGCGATCCTGGCGGCGGCGGAAATCACCGGCAGCGACGGCATCCATCCGGGCTATGGTTTCCTTTCGGAAAACGCCGAATTCGCCCATATTGTGGAAGAACATGGCTATACCTTTATTGGCCCCAGCGAACAGCATATTCGCATCATGGGCGATAAAATTCAGGCTAAACAGACGGTTAAGGATTTGGGCATACCGGTAGTGCCGGGTAGCGTAGGCGCTGTCGCGGATACGGAAGAGGCCAAAGCGCTGGCCGATCAGATAGGTTATCCCGTCCTGATCAAGGCTGCTTCGGGCGGCGGTGGTCGGGGTATGAAACTGGTCCGTCAGGGCAGTGAATTCCATGCCGCGCTGTCCGCCGCGCGCAGGGAAAGCAAGGCCGCCTTCAAC
>CAUZBE010000208.1:0-5879 GCA_963577885.1 Alphaproteobacteria bacterium | reverse complement strand
GATCGTGTTCGAGTAATGTATGCGGGGCCAGGATGCAAGTGGGCAGGCTATCGGAATGGTCTCTGAACTTGGTCTGTTTCAGGGCCGGCCATCGCCAACCAGGGCCTGCCAAAGGCTGAGGGCGGCCACGGCGGCGGTTTCGGTGCGCAGAATTCTGGGACCCAGAAACATGGGCACCACGAATGGATACTGCCGCAGGGCGTGGTTTTCGTCCGGATCAAAGCCTCCTTCGGGACCTATCAAAATGGCCCAGGGGCCTGGCTCACGGTTGGTTAGGGCCGCCAGGGGTGGGGACCCACCAGCCTCGTCACAAAACAGCAAGCGCCGCTCCGGCGGCCACGACGCCAGCACTTTGTCCAAGGCCTGGACCGGGCGTAATTCCGGCACGCTCAGGCGGCGGCATTGCTCCGCCGCCTCGGCCGCCGTGGCGCCCAGACGCACCAGGTTAATCCGCTCTACCACCGTGCGCCGGGTGCTTGTGGGCATCAGGACAGCGACCCCTAATTCCGTTGTTTTTTGCACCAGATAATCCACCCGCCCTCGTTTAATCGGGGCAAATAGCAACCAGATATCCGGCTCCGGCACCTGGGGCAGGCTTTGCGCCACGAGTTGCAGCGAGGCCCAGCCCTTGCCGATGGCGTCAATCCGGGCTAGCCATTCGCCGTCCCGGCCATTGAACAAGGCAACCTCGCCACCGGGCGCCAAACGCAACACCGAGCGTAGATAGTGCGCCTGACTGGCGCCCAGGCCGATGGCGCCGTTCTCGGCCAGATCGTCTGGCACGTGCAGGCGGATTTTCGCCCGTTGTTGGTTCTGGTTCTGGGCCATGGCTTCAAAAAACCGAATATTTGTCCATCTTTGCGTTATCTTACCCTGATGGCGGAGATGGAAACACCTGGATCATTCAGCGATATTCCGGCCAGCGGCTGGATCGCCCGCCATGCGCCCGCGCGGCTGCGGCCCTATCTTCGCCTGGCCCGCCTTGATCGACCCATCGGCACCTGGCTGTTGTTGTGGCCATGCTGGTGGTCCTTGACCATGGCCAGCCCGGGGTGGCCCGAACCCTGGCTGTTGGCGGCCTTTGCCCTCGGCGCCCTGGTGATGCGTGGGGCCGGTTGCGCCTGGAACGACATTACCGACCGCGATTACGATGGCCAGGTGGAACGCACCCGTGGCCGGCCCATTCCCAGTGGCGAAATCAGTATCGGTCTGGCGGCCGCATTCATGGTCTTCCTGGCCCTGATAGGCTTGAATATCCTGCTACGCTTCAATCCTTTTGCCATCTGGATCGGCGTCATGTCCTTGGCGCCTATCGTGGTCTATCCGTTCATGAAGCGCATCACCTGGTGGCCACAGGTTTTTCTGGGCCTGGCCTTTAACTGGGGCGCGCTGTTGGGCTGGTCCGTGGTGCGCGGGGAACTTAGTCTGGCGCCGGTCTTGTTGTATCTGGGCGGCATTGCCTGGACCCTTGGCTATGACACGATCTATGCCCACCAGGACAAGGTAGATGACGCCCTGATCGGTATCAAATCCTCGGCCCGGCGCCTGGGCGGACGGACCCGGCCCATGTTGTGGCTGTTTTACGTTACGGCAATTGTGCTGTTCGCAGTGGCTGGGTGGGCAGCGGACCTAGGGCCTCTGTTCCTGGCCGGCCTCGCCGTAGCAGCCATGCAATTGTTTTGGCAGGCGGGCCGGGTGGATATTGACGATCCGCTGGATTGCCTGGCCAAGTTCCGCTCCAACACCTGGTTCGGTTGGCTGGTTTTGTTCAGCGCCCTGCTGGGCCATATCTAACCAACCAAGTCCGCGTGTATTTACTCATGAGCCTTCTTTATCGCCATGATGAAGCTGAGTAGCGAAAACAGCCCGACGGCGGATAACAGCAGCAGAGGTGCCGTGTAAGACCGGCTGATCAACCAGATCCACGAAATCAGGACCGGCGTGATCGCCAAAGCCAGGGACGAGACCAGACCCAACAGGCCGTTGAGGGCGCCATAGGCTTTCGGGCCAATCAATTCGGGCACGGCCAGGGCGCGCACGATGGTGATTATGCCAAGGGAGCCGCCGTAAAAGATCGGAAACAGATAGTTTAGATTGTTGTCCGGCTGGGCCCGGCCCAACAGGGCAAAGCCGATTAACAGGAAGATGCCGGAGATTAGGCCGGCTTTGCGGAAATCCAGCCATTTCTCGAACAGGGTTACCACCACCCGCCCGGCCACCTGCATGGGGCCAATCATGGCGATGGTGGCGACGGTCGTCACCATGGTGAAGCCCCGCTCCAGCATTAAGGGAATGATATGCACGGTAACACCGGCCATGACGAAGGAATTCGCCGTGAAGCAGATACCGATCCACCAAAAGGCCGGATTGCGCAGGCCTTCGGCAACCGGGCCGTCCTTCAGGTTGATGGTGAATATCCGCGGCCGTCCAGTCGTCCCCGGGCCCGGGATACATTCTGAACGCAGGACAAAGGCGTGGATTGGAACACATACCACCAGCAAAATCACGCCCAGCAGGGTGAAACTGTCGCGCCAGTCCAGCATTTCTATCAGCAAGCTGATCAGGGGAATAAATACCGTGCTGGCGAAACCGGCAACCAGGGTCATCAGGGTCACGCCCTGGCGGGCGCGACTACCCAAACTGGCCACCAGCACGGCAAATCCGGATGGATACAGTGTCGCCGCCATGGCCAGGCCAAGACCGATCCAGACCGCGTAATAAGCGCTCAAACTCTCAATATGGGCCGCTAGCAGCAGCAAAACCGCACCCAGGGCGGAGGCGCCCGTCATCAACCAACGGCCGCCAAAGCGGTCCAAGACGCTGCCGGCGCTGACTGAAAACAGGCCAACCACTAGAAGAGACAGGGTAAAGGCGCCGGTGATCTCGGCCTTGCTCCAGGCAAACTCCGCCGTCAGGGGTTTGATGAACACCGCGAAGCCATAGAACATGATGCCCCAGGACACGGTCTGTGCGATGGATAGCCAGATGACGAATGACATGGCCCGGTAATCGCGCCATAGCGAGGTTTCCGACAGGTGCATCGGGTCGGACATGGGCTAATTCGTACAGGTGCTAAATATCATTTGGAAAAAGCGGCCGTTGCAGCGAATAATTTAACAGTGGCCCGCCGCGGTCGAACCGGCCGTGGCGGGAACAATGACCAGGAAGAATTGACCAAATAAGGAAATACACCGTGCCCAGGTTTGAATTTCATTTCGATTTTGGCAGTCCCAACGCCTATTTCTGTCATAAAGTCCTACCCGATCTAGTTGCCCACACGGGCGTCGCCTGTACCTACGTACCCGTATTGCTTGGCGGGGTTTTTAAACTCACCAACAACAAATCGCCAATGGAACAATTCCAGGGCATCAAGAACAAAAACGAGTATAGCCAATTGGAGACGGCGCGATTTATTGCCCGGCATGGCCTGACCGCCTTTCAGCGCAACCCGGATTTTCCCATCAATACCATGCAGATCATGCGTGGCGCCGTGCTGGCCCAGCACACGGGACGGTTGGACGAATACGTCGATGCCGTCTATGGCCATATGTGGGAGGAGCCGAAAAAGATGGATGACCCAGGCGTCGTTTCTGCCGCCCTGGCGCAATCGGGCTTTGATGGCGTGGCGATCCTGGCCGGCATACAGGAGCAGTCCGTAAAGGATGGGTTGTTGAACAATACCCAGGCATCGGTTGAACGGGGTACGTTCGGCAGCCCGACGTTTTTTGTCGGTGATGAAATGTTCTTCGGCAAAGACCGGCTAGAGGCCGTGAAAGAAGAAATCGAGCGGCAAAAATGACCCTTCCCGGTAGTCAGACAGGGATTGAGGTGATGCATGGCCACTGACCGTCAGTTGCGGCTGGGTGCGTTCATGCGTCCTGTCAGCATCCATACGGCGGCCTGGCGCTATCCCGGCGGCACGCCGGATGCGAACTTCAATCTCAAGGCCATCAGCCAATTTGCCCAAACCCTTGAGCGGGGGCGTTTTGACGCCTTTTTCATGGCCGATCATCTGGCAGTGCTGAACATGCCCATGGAGGCATTGAAGCGTAGCGCCACCGTAACCTCGTTTGACCCGCTAACCCTGCTGCCCGCCTTGGCCATGGTGACCAAGCATCTAGGTCTGATTGCCACAGCCTCCACCACGTTCGAGCCGCCCTATGTCGTGGCCCGGCGCTTTGCCTCTCTCGATCATATCAGCGAGGGCCGGGCCGGCTGGAATCTGGTGACCACGTCGAACCCGGACGCGGCGCTGAATTTTGGCCTGGAAGAGCATATGGAGCACGACGCACGCTATCGCCGCGCCCGCGAGTTTTTCGATGTGGTCACGGGCTTGTGGGACAGCTGGGCCGACGATGCCTTTGTCCGTGATGCGGCCTCCGGCCTCTATTTCGATCCCGAAAAACTGCACGTGCTGGACCACAAGGGTGAATTTCTCTCGGTCCGCGGGCCTCTGAACATTGCCCGCCCGGTCCAGGGCTGGCCTGTGGTCGTGCAGGCGGGCGCCTCGGATGCGGGCCGGCAATTGGCTGCGGAGACGGCAGAGGTCATCTTCGCGGCCCAAACCAACTTGGCGGATGGGCAAAAGTTCTACGCCGATGTGAAAGGCCGGATGGACGCACTGGGGCGGCCACGGGAGCATCTAAAAATTTTGCCCGGCGCCTTCGTCGTGGTGGGGGAAACCCTGGCCGAAGCGCGGGAGAAGCGGGCTCTGTTGGATAGCCTGGTGCATTATGACAGCGGCATCGCATCTCTCTCCATCGCCCTGGGCCACGATGCGTCCAGCTTCGACCCGGACGGTCCGTTGCCCGAGATTCCGGAAAGCAATGCCTCGAAAAGCAGCCGCGAACGGGTCCTGGCCTTGGCGGCGCGGGAGAACCTTACGGTCCGGCAATTGGCGGGGCGCCTGGGCGGCTATTCCGGCCTGGCCATGGTTGGTACACCGGCCATGATCGCGGACCAGATGGAAGAATGGCTGCTGCAAGCGGGCTGTGACGGCTTCAACGTTATGTTCCCCTATTTGCCGGGCGGTCTGGATAATTTCGTCGATCAGGTGGTGCCCGAGCTGCAGCGGCGGGGTCTGTTCCGCCGCGAATACGAAGGCCGGACGTTGCGCGAGAACCTGGGCCTGCCGCGGCCGGAAAACCTCTTCTTCCCCGCGGCCGGATAACTATCGGAATTTCTTCAGGTTTGGCGGAGGCGGCTGGCGCGCAATTCACCGGCGGAATCGAGCATAGGATAGGCCGGCCGAGGTCAGATGTAAATTAATCCGCCGCAGATCGTGCAGCATGTCAAGGAATATGGACGATGCCTTAATCCGGTTGTTGGCTGGGTTGGCCGCCGCCGAACACAGACAATAACGGCGCCTCGGTCCCGACATCTCCTGTATCCAGTTCAAGTACATAATCGCGGATCACTGACGCGGGATCGTCGCCGCCGTCGCCGAACAGCGGGCGCACGCCAGCGAACGACCAGCAAACTTCGGCTAGCGTTGCCGGTTAGGTAAAATACTCGCTGACCGCAGCGCACAGATATTGGGTTTCCTCCGGCGAAATTTCTACCTGCGCCGGATCGCAATGGAAATTAACGTCGGTGGTGCATATCAGCGAGCATTTACCTTCGTAGGGAATGACGAAGATCACCCGCCTATCGGTGTGTTGCAGGATATAGGCAAAATCGCTGTCATGCAGGCGGGGGACGGCGATATGGCTCCCTTTCACCAGGATGGCCCGTTCCTGCCTCTTTGTACCGCCCGTTGCACAGGTCTTGGTTGTCGCCAGCACTTGATCGGCCCAAGGCCCGGCCGCGTTGACTAGGGCCCGGGCGCGTAACTGCACCTCGCCTTGGCCAAGCCGGTCGAGTAGACGCGCCTGCCATTC
>CAUZBE010000207.1:0-5925 GCA_963577885.1 Alphaproteobacteria bacterium | reverse complement strand
ACCGAAAAGCTGGGTATCTTCGGTGTCCCCAGCTTTGTCTTGGATGGTGAAATTTTCTGGGGCTATGACCGCATGGATTTGTTGCGCGAACGTTTGGGCAAAGGATGAAAATTGAAACTGGCATCATTAAAAATCGCCCCGGATGGCCTGTTGCTTGTCGTAAGCAATGACCTTGACCGGACGGTCGCCGCCCATGGCTTCGCCGGCACCTTGCAAGCCGCCTTGGACAATTGGTCTAATATGGCGTCGCTGTTGATGGATAAGTCCGAGAGCCTGGACACCGGGCAAGCCGCCAACGCCTTCGATCTGGTCCCGATTGATCTGGCCTCATCTTTACCCCAAGCCTATTAATTGGCCGACGGAAGCGCCTATGTAAATCATGGGGAACTGGTGCGCCGGGCCCGTGGCGCCGAGATCCCGGACACATTTTTGGGCCAATCCCTTGATGTTTCAGGGCGGCTCCGGCAGCTTTATTGGACCGTATGATCCCATTGCCTCCGCCTCGGAAAATTGGGCATTGATTTCTAAGCAGAAGTAGCGGTCATAGTCGACGATATCCCCACCGGGGTAAGCGTTGCGGCGACCGGCCGGCATATCCAGTTGTTGCTGCTGGTCAACTATACCTCCCTGCACAGCCAAATTCCCGGCGAACTGGGCAAGAGCTTTGGCACTTGCCGTGACAAGCCGTCCACCGCCTTTTCCCCCGCAGCCGTGACGACGGGGGGAATGCCGGGCATACCTCTGCTCTAGCCAACGGCGGGGTGGCGCGGAACTGCTACACCGAAGATTTGCGCGCCGCGTCTCCGGTGGTCCACAATCCAGCGATAATGGTCGCGTTTGCTAAAATTCCTCGCGAGAATTATCTTGGTAAAGACCCATGGGGTATCCATCTGCAACTATTTAACAGACCGGCCTACAACAGCTCGAATGCAGAGCCCCATCACGTCTATCATGATGTTTTGGTCTCAATTGATCACGATCGCCATCATCGCAGAACTGGCGACGCCCAACGATCGCGTAGTCGCCTACAAAATAGACGAAAACTTCGCCAAACGAGCTGAAGCAAACCTCAGGGAGCATACTAACGTCGACGTTATTCTGGGCGACACAACCAAAGCTGGGAACCTTCCGAGCCTAGATGCCATCATAGTGTTCCGGTGCGACCCATGTTCCCAAAAGCTGGCTTTCGAAAGCCTGATGGCTTGAATCGGTGAATTTTTTGCTTCTTACGCTTCCGCGTCATGTGGCGCTTTGATTTGTTAATCTTGGAAACCGGCGGAAGCGCACACGCTACGGAGCGTCGGCTTGGGTATTGGGGCGAATAGGGCTGCGTTCAGACCCTTGGCCAGACCCGAGGAAAAATTTCACAATCCATGCTGTCACCGGGTTTCAAGCCATGGCCTTCGATGGGAGGCGATGTCTGCCCCGTTCGCGTGGCATAGCGGGTATCCTCGCCCAGCCAGCGCGTGGTGTAGGCTCGGCGGCGGCCTTGCGGCTGTGGATTGCCCGGCGCCCCATGCACGGTCAGCGCGTGAAAATATATGCAATCGCCCAAGTCTAAGTCCCAGGACAATAGATCATGCTGATCTCGCTGGGCATCAAAATCTGGGATCATTTCAAACCGTGGGTCCTGAATTTGAAGATCCGGATTGCCGGATTTAAAAAACTGCGGCGCGAACCAACGGTCCCAGCGGTGTGAGCCGGCGATATACTCAACGCAGACATCCTTGGGTACCGGGTCCAGGGGTAGCCAAATGGAACCGATCATCCTACCATTCACCGGGTAATAGGGCTGGTCGTGATGCCAGGGCGTCTTCTCGGCCGTGCCGGGCTCCTTCACCAATAGATGGTCGTGGTAATAGTTGACTGTTTCTGCGCCCATCATGCGGGCGGCAATCGCCCCGCCAGGCCCATCAAAGACAAAGCGCCGGGCCTGTTCCCAACGCCGCCACAATTGAAAGTCCACGAAGAATTCACCGCTCCCTCCGGGTGGTGTGTTGTAGCGCACCATGGGCCCCGGCGCGGCCTTGTCCGCCTCCACCGCCTCCGCCAGCAATTCGATCCACTCAAGATCGAACAGTCCCCTTAACAAAACGGCGCCGTCGCGCTCATAGGCGGCGACTTCGTCGTCGCTTATGGCTCGCAGGGGTTTGGGGTGCGGCATGCCAGGGGGCCTAATTTAGCCAACGATCTCGGTTGCCGCAAACCAATAGGCAATTTCTTCTGCCGCCGTCTCCGGCGCGTCGGAACCGTGCACTGAATTGGCCTCAATATTCTCGGCAAAATCCCTGCGGATCGACCCGTCCGCTGCATCGGCCGGATTGGTGGCGCCCATCGTATCCCGGTTCCTGGCGATGGCATCTTCACCCTCAAGCACCTGAACCACGACCGGGCCGGAGGTCATGAAGGTGCACAGATCATTAAAAAACGGGCGTTCCTTGTGCACGGCATAAAAGCCCTCGGCTTGGCCCCTCGTCATCCAAAGCCGTTTCGAGGCGATGACGTGCAGGCCGGCCGTTTCCAGGCGGGCGGTAATCTGGCCGGTCAGGTTACGGCGGGTCGCATCGGGCTTGATAATTGAAAAGGTGCGTTGGATAGCCATAGATAAATACTTTCTCTGTCACAAAACAAAAATAAAACATAATTTTGCGGGCGGTTTATATCGGCTTCGCTTCAACCCTGCAACCGTGCTAGAAGCCCGCCATGCTGCATATCAACGATCTAACATACCGCATCGGCGGACGAGATATTCTGAATAACGCCTCGGTCCACATACCGGCCGGCCACAAGGTCGGCGTGGTGGGGCGCAATGGCGCCGGTAAAAGTACACTGCTAAATCTGATCCTGGGCAACATATCCGGCGACGGCGGCAGTATACGCTACGCCCGCCGAGCCCGCATGGGCATGGTGGCGCAAGAGGCGCCCGGCGGCCCGCAAATTCTGTTGGACAATGTTTTGGAGGCGGATACGGAGCGCGCAACCCTGCTGGCGGAGGCCGATAGCGCTACCGAACCGGTCCGAATTGGCGAAATTCATCAACGCCT
The DNA here is from genome assembly GCA_963577885.1 of Alphaproteobacteria bacterium. Classification (GTDB taxonomy): domain Bacteria; phylum Pseudomonadota; class Alphaproteobacteria. The sequence continues at coordinate 2,881 of CAUZBE010000207.1, read as the reverse complement.
GCTGGATATCGAGGCGCATTCTGCCCCAGCCCGCGCCGCCGCCATCCTAGCCGGCCTGGGCTTTAACGAGGCCGCGCAAGGCCGCCCCCTGTCGGAGTTTTCGGGTGGATGGCGCATGCGGGTGGCCCTGGCCGCCATTTTGTTTGCCGCCCCCGATTTGTTGCTACTGGACGAGCCGACCAATTATCTGGATTTGGAGGGCACCTTGTGGTTGGAGGATTTTCTGCGCCGTTATCCCCATACCGTGCTGCTGGTCAGCCATGACCGGGATTTATTGAACAACGCTGTTAGCGCCATACTGCACGTGGATCAGGGCGATCTGACCTTATATCGCGGCGGTTATGATACGTTCGAGGCGACCCGGCGCGAACGGCAGGAGCAACAGGAACGCCTGCGCCAACGCCAGGATGCCGCGCGCAAGCATATGCAGGCCTTTGTCGACCGCTTTCGTTATCAGGCCAACAAGGCGCGGCAGGCGCAAAGCCGCCTGAAAGCCCTGGGCCGCATGCAACCCATTGCCGAGGCCGCGGTCGACCCATCGGTCAATTTTCGCTTTCCTGAACCGGACGAACTGCGGTCACCCATTGTCAGCCTGGACCGTGCCGCGGCGGGCTATGAAGACGGGGTGCCAATCCTCTCGGGCCTCGATTTGCGGATCGACGGCAAGGACCGGATCGCCCTGTTGGGCCGCAATGGCAACGGCAAATCGACCCTGGCCAAATTGATCGAAGGACGCCTGGAACCCATGGCGGGCGACATCCGGCGCAGCGGCAAGCTGCGCACGGGGTTTTTTGCCCAGCATTTGATCGAGGATTTGCAGCCCGAGGATACGCCCGTGGTGCATATGCAGCGTCTGCTGCCCGGTCTGAAAGAGGCCGCCCTGCGGGCCCGCCTGGGCGCCTTTGGCCTAATCCAGAATAAGGCGGAGACAACGGTGCAACATTTGTCGGGCGGCGAGCGGGCCCGCCTGGTCCTGGCCCTAATTACCGCCAAGGCGCCACATCTGTTGATCTTGGACGAACCGACCAACCATCTGGACGTGGATGCCCGACAGGCTCTGGTGCAGGCCTTGAATGACTTCCCCGGCGCCGTGCTGTTGATCAGCCATGACCGTCATCTACTGGAATTGACCACGGACCGTTTATGGCTGGTCGCCGACGGCCAGGTTACCCCGTGGGAGGGCGATATTGACGATTATCGCCGTATATCCCTGCGCAGCGAAGGTCCCAAGGACGGCAGCCAGGGATCTGAAAAAGACCGACGTGCGGCGCGGCGCGCCAACGCCCAGGCCCGGCAACGCCTCGCCCCCCTCCGCAAAGTGGTTAAGGAAGCAGAACAAAAAATAGCCAAGTTCCAAGCAGAACATGACCGCATTGCCAAGGCCCTAGCCGATCCCACCCTATACCAGAAAACCCCCGATAAACTTGCCAGCCTGAACCAGCAGCGCTTGGAAATGGAAAAAGCCATTGCCAAAACTGAAACGGTCTGGATGGCGGCGGAAGAAGCACTAGAAGCGGCGAAAATCTAAGTTCTAGAGCAGGCGGGCGATAACCCCATTAGCCGTCGCCTCGAAGGCCGGTGCGGCCAGCCCCAGCGCGCTTGCTCCACCGTCATCTCAAGCGTGGTGTGTCGGAGCGGGGGATCAAAGCTTCGAAGGTCTGGTGCATTTTGTCGGGCATATCCTGGATAGTGCCGTTATAATTACCACACCCAATTAGGGTACCGGCGTGGTCTCCCACTTTGGCCGCTGGCCAGTCTCCCAGGCTATCTTTGGCCTGCCGCTGGAGGATCTGGCCGAGGGCTCAACCGCCTTGGCATACCTGGGGGCGCCCGGAGCCGAGATTGGCATTATCGCCGGCATAGGAGGTTTTCACCCGCTTAATTTCATCTCCTAACTGAACCTGTTTCACCACGCCGGAGAGGCCCATGACGGCACCGTCGAATTGGCTAATACCCGCCTGGATGAGGCCAAGCACAGCAGCATCGTCATCTAAGACCAGCACACGTTCATCTGCGACCATTACGAGGTGATCTAACAAAGCGGCGCGTTCTTACACTAGCGAAAGCTGCGTGGTTGCGGGACTGGTGCGGCGGAGTTGGCGTTGCGGGGGTGACCAGTGCCGCGGCGGGCAAAGGCTGGGTCGTGGGAGTTCAGTGAGTTGTATCTGGGGTCTTCGCGCAAGGTATCCAGGTCCGTCGATAGATCCATCAGCTCCTCCGCCAGCAGGTGGATCACCAGACCTTCACGCTCCACCCGGCCGCGGGCCGCGAGGAGGCGGGCCGAGAGGACGACCCGGCGGTAGGTTTCGAAGATTGGTGGGTGGACGATGATGTTGGCGACGGCGCCTTCATCCTCGATGGTAATGAATATCAGCCCCTTGGCGGTGCCCGGCCGTTGCCGCACCAGGACCAGGCCAGCGACCGTGACTCGGGCGCCGTGGGCGAGGTTTAATAACGCCTCGTTCTCAAAAATACCCCGCACCGCCAGGGCTGGGCGCAACAGCCGCAGGGGGTGATCCTTCAGGGACAGGCGCAGGCTGGTATAATCCTGCACCACCTGTTCGCCGATGGGCATGTCGGGCAAGGACACGGCGGCCTCTCTCGGCGCGTGGGCACTGGCGGGGCGGACCTGGGCGGCGGTGAACAAAGGCAATTCCGGCTGGTTTAGGCGTTTCAGGGCCCACAGGGCCCCCCGCCGGTCCAGCCTGATGGAACGCCAGGCATCGCCGTTGGCCAATTTTTCCAAGGCGCCTGCGCCCAACCCGGTGCGCCGCCACAAATCCTCCGGGTCTTCATAGCCTCCTGCCCGTTCGGCCATTAGAACCACCGCCGCCGCCTCGGGGAAATGCCTGATTTGCCGCAGGCCGAGACGTAAAGCAGG
>CAUZBE010000206.1:0-5932 GCA_963577885.1 Alphaproteobacteria bacterium | reverse complement strand
TCTAGCTCGCACCCTGGTTGACCTGGTGCCTGTTTGTGATGATGCCCTGACCCGGGACCTCGGCCGGCTAGGGGCGATCAAGCAGGCCAGGGCGGCGGCAGCAGCGGATTATTTTCGCGCTAACGCCGATCGCTGGGATGAAATCCGTTCTCTCTACGTGCCCGAGGCGGAAGTGGAGGCGGCGTTGCTCAACGCCATCGGTGACGGTCCCATTAACGATTTTCTTGATATAGGCACTGGCACCGGCCGCATTCTCGAGATTTTTGCCTCGCGCATCAACCGTGGTACAGGCATCGATCTGTCCCACGAAATGCTACAAATCGCCCGCGCCAAACTGGAGGAGGCCGGCCATCGCCACTGCCAGGTTCGTCATGGCGATATGTATAATTTGCAATTGCCGGCCAGTGAATTCGATGTTTTGGTCGTACATCAGGTGCTGCATTATGCGCAGAATCCGGCTGCCGTTATTTTCGAGGCGTCGCAGACGCTGCGCCCAGGCGGCAAGCTTCTGGTGGTCGATTTTTCCACTCATGATCAGGAGTTTCTGCGTACCGACCATCAACACCGCTGGCTAGGCTTCGAGCGCGAGCAAGTCAGCGCCTGGTGCACCGCGGCCGGGTTGCAGGTTCAGGCACCCATCGAATTGGCCGGCCGGAGTTTGACCGTTTTAATTTGGCTTGCCGTGCGTGAAGGAGTTGCGCCGTCGTGATGCCACCGATACAGGATAGCCGCGTATTTTCATCCAACGCCATGGGGCCGTTGTCGGTTTCGTTCGAATTCTTTCCGCCCAAGACCGAGGCCATGGCGGCGCAATTGTGGCGGGCCATGGAGCGTCTGCGCCCGCTTAGCCCGGCCTTTGTCTCGGTTACTTATGGCGCCGGGGGCAGCACGCGGCAGCGCACGCATGAAACGGTCATACGCATTCAGGGTGAGGGCGGGCTGCCCTGCGCGGCCCATTTGACCTGCGTTGGGGCCTCTCGTGATGACATCAACGCCATTGCTCAAGGTTATTGGGACGAAGGGATCAGGCATCTGGTTGCCTTGCGCGGCGATGCGCCGGACGGCGAAGAAGATTATCATAGCCACCCCGATAGTTATAACAACGCCGCGGAATTAGTTGCCGGTTTGCGGCAGGTGGCGAATTTTGAGATATCCGTAGCCGCCTATCCGGAAATGCATCCCAGTTCGCCGTCCAGCCAGGCCGATCTGGACAATTTGAAGCGTAAGGTCGATGCCGGCGCTAATCGTGCCATTACGCAATTCTTCTTTGATGCTGATACCTATCTACGTTTTTTGGAGCGGGCCCGCGCCGCCGGTATCTGGGTGCCTATCGTGCCGGGCATCCTCCCGGTCAGCAATTTCGTCCAGGCCTCCCGCTTTGCCAAGGCCTGTGGCGCCATCATGCCGGCCTGGATGGCGCACCTATTCGAAGGTCTGGAGGATGATCCCGAAACCCGGAAAATAGTGGCCGTTACAGCAGCCTCAGAGCAGTGCCGGCGGCTGCAAACCGCCGGCGTGGCCGATTTTCATTTCTATACATTGAACAGGGCCGATCTAACTTATGCGATCTGCCACATACTGGGTCTGCGTCCGCGGGGCGACGGGCTGGGGGGGATGCCAGCATGACGGATTTATTGGAGCATCTGCGCGAGGAGGTGCTGTTGTGCGATGGCGCCATGGGCAGCCGCGTGCAGCAGGCCGATCTGGATGTCGAAATTGATTATTGGGGTCAGGAAAATTGCACCGAGGTTCTGAACCTGAGCCGCCCGGACATCGTCCGTGAAATCCAGCAGGGCTTCGTAGCCGCCGGCGCCGATATTCTGTTGACCAATACCTTCGGTGGCTCGCCCATCACTCTGGCTGAATTCGATATGGCGGATAGGACTCATGAAATTAATTGCCGGGCCGCGGAACTTGCCCGCGAATCCCTGGACCATTTTTACCGCGACGGTTTGCGGCGTTATGTTCTAGGCGATATTGGGCCGGGCACGAAATTACCCAGTCTGGGCCAGGTGGGCTACGACGAGTTGGAGGCCGCTCTTGCCATCCAGGCGGCCGGACTGCTGGCCGGCGGCGTCGACGGCATCATGATCGAGACCGTTCAGGACATTCTGCAATTAAAGGCGGCGGTCAATGGATCGCGTATTGCCATGGCGGAGGCGGGCCGCGAGGTACCGTTGATTACACAGGTCACAGTGGAAACCACTGGAACCATGCTGGTCGGGACCGACATCGCCGCCGCGGCAACGGTCATTCATGCCCTGGGCGTTGAGGCCATGGGCCTAAATTGCGCCACCGGTCCGCGGGAAATGGCCGAGCATGTGCGCTGGCTATCGGAGCAATGGCCCGGCATCATTACCATACAGCCCAACGCCGGCCTGCCGGAGCTGATCGACGGTCAGCCCAGTTATCCCCTCTCGCCTGAAGAGCTAGCCGATTGGGCCCGCCGCTTCGTCGTAGAGGACGGTGTCAATCTGGTGGGTGGGTGTTGCGGTACCGTAACAACCCATATCAATGCCTTGAACGATATGTTGGAGGGGCTGGGCCAGGGTCGGCGGCCGAGGCCCAAGACACGGCAGCCAGAGTGGGTGCCTGGTCTTGCATCCTTGTACGGGCAGACCCCCTATCGGCAAGAGAACGCCTATTTATCCATCGGAGAGCGCTGCAACGCCAACGGCTCGAAAAAATTCCGTGAATTTCAGGACGCGGAAGATTGGGACGGCTGTATCGCCATGGGTCGGGAGCAGGCCAAGGAAGGCTCGCACGCCCTGGATATTTGCACCGCCTTTGTCGGGCGCGACGAATTGGCTGATATGAGCGCCATGGTTAGCCGTATGCGTGGTGCCGTTCATGTCCCCTTGGTTCTTGATTCAACCGAATTCCCCATACTTGAAGGCGCGTTGAAACTTTACGGGGGCAAGCCCCTGATCAATTCCATCAATTTCGAGGATGGGGAGGAACCGGCGGCGAAGCGTCTTGAGCTGGCACGGAAATTCGGCTGTGGCGTCATTGCCCTAACAATCGATGAAGAGGGCATGGCCAAAACCGCCGAGGCCAAGGTCAAATTGGCCCAACGGCTGCATGATTACGCGGTTGATCAACATGGTTTAGCTCCGGAGGATCTGCTGTTCGATCCCCTGACCTTCACTATTTGCACTGGCAACAACGATGACCGGCGCCTTGGCCTGGAAACCTTGGATGCAATCGAACGGATTGCCAAGATATTGCCGCGGTGTCAGATTATTCTGGGCCTGTCCAACATCTCATTTGGTCTGAAGCCGGCAGCCCGCCATGTGTTGAACTCGGTCTTTTTGCAGCATGCCCTGGATCGCGGCATGACTGGCGCCATTCTGCACCTATCAAAGATTCTGCCGTTGCATTCAATCCCCGCCGGCGAGGTCAAGGCGGCAGAAGATTTGATCTATGATCGTCGGGCCGAGGGCTATGACCCCTTGCATGCCTTTCTTGACCTGTTCCAGGACCGTATGACGGAAGAGACGAAAAAGGAGCGCCCGGCGTCCGTTGAAGAACGCTTGAAACTACGGATCATTGACGGTGACCGGCCCGGCCTGGAAGACGACCTGGATGAAGCCATGCAGGCCCATGCGCCATTAGATATCGTAAACGATATTCTGCTGGGCGGCATGAAAGTCGTGGGCGAATTGTTCGGATCGGGTCAGATGCAGTTGCCTTTTGTGCTGCAATCGGCCGAAACCATGAAGGCGTCCGTGGCTTATTTGGAACCGCATATGGAACGCAGCGCCGACAGCAAAAAGGGCACTATTGTGCTGGCCACGGTGAAGGGCGACGTGCACGATATCGGCAAGAACCTGGTCGATATCATCCTGACCAACAATGGCTATGAGGTCATAAATCTGGGTATCAAGCAGCCCATCACGGCCATAATAGAGGCCGCAAGGGAACATAACGCCGATGCGGTTGGCATGTCCGGGTTGTTGGTCAAATCAACCACCATCATGCGCGAGAATTTGGAAGAGATGTCCCGACAGCAGGTCAACCTGCCGGTGATGTTGGGTGGGGCCGCTCTGACACGTGGTTTCGTCGAAGAAGATTGTGCGGAGGCCTATGCGGCTTGCTCACGCAGGGTGGCCTATGCTCGCGATGCCTTCGATGGGCTGGATTTGATGGCCAGGGTGGTCGGCGGTGATTTCGACAATTATATCGTCGAACGGGAAGGCAGGCGGAAGGGCCGTCCCGAGAATACGCGGCGTAAACTGGGCCAGCCAACCTTGATGCCGCGGCCGCTTGATCTGAAGGAAGTGCGCACCCGACGGGAGGAATTGCATAAAGGCGTGGTCGTGCCCAAGGCCCCCTTCCTTGGTCACCGCATCGTCGAACAGGTGGAAATAAAATCGCTATTGCCATATCTGAACGAACGCATGCTGTATCAATTCCATTGGGGTTACCGCAAGGCTGGCCGGCGTCTGTCGGAATATATGAAGTGGGCCCGGACGGAAATAAGGCCGATCCTGCTGGATTTGGTGGCCCGTTGCGAGGCAGAGGATATTCTGCGCCCATGCGCCGTTTATGGTTATTTTCCAGCCGCTAGCGAAGGCGACGATCTGGTATTGTATGGTGCCAACGGCGACGACGAGGTGGCCCGTTTCTCGCTGCCCAGACAGGACCGTGCCGGCGGGCTATGTATTGCTGATTTCTTCCGCCAGTCCGACAGCGGTGAACGGGATGTGATAGGTCTGCAGGCGGTGACTATCGGCCAGCATGCTTCTGAGGTGGCGCGGCAATGGTTCGATGATGACCGGTATCAGGATTATCTGTATCTGCATGGCCTCGGCGTGGAGATGGCCGAGGCCATGGCGGAGTACTTGCACAAACGGGTGCGGGCGGAACTAGGATTTGGCGATCAGGATGCCCGCGGCAACGATGCTCTGTTGAACCAGGGCTATCGTGGCTCGCGATATTCCTTTGGCTATCCGGCCTGCCCGACCATGTCTGATCAGCGTCAAATTCTCAAGTTGCTGGACGCTGACCGGATTGATCTGGTGATGGGAGACGAGGACCAATTACACCCAGAACAGTCAACCTCCGCCATCGTCGTGCATCACCCCCAGGCAAAATATTTCAGCGTCTAAACCGGTTCTGCGTTGATCAGGACGCCGGCCAGAACGGCGGATTCATCGCCGAGGCTGACCCAGGCGTGGTTGGTGCCCCGCTGAATTACCACGTCCAATTGGTGAACCGTGATGTGGCCATCCGACCGGGCGGCAATGTCGTTTAATTCGCTCGCCTGACCAAGTGTACGGTAGCAGGCGAAGATGCTCTAACCATCGGCATTGTACTGGCGAACGAACTCCAACCCGATGCCCCGGGAGGCGCCTGTGACCTTGATGTTTTCTATCCGGCGACTTTAATGTATCTCGCGGTGCCGTGGAATCGCCAGCGCTACAAAAATCGGCGGTAAACGCGATTGGCAACAATGGGCAACATATACATGGGCAGTTGCGCCAGGGCAAAAAAGATCACCACCTCGATTTGGGCCCGATCCGCCAGAACGGCCAGGATCAGGGCCATATTGCAGTTTCCGGCCATATGCCCAGCGGTAAAGGCCAGCCGCCGTCCGGCTGGCAGGAAGACCACTGCGCCCAAAACCTGCAGGCTTGCATTGGCAATGAAGGCTGCTGCGATGGCTAACAGAACGAAACCGGGCCGGGCAAAGAAAAATTCCGTGACTCCGGCCATGATGGCAATAGCAATGAACATCAGGCAAACGACCATTAGACCATCGATATGGCTGGCATGATGTTTTACCGCGGCCGGATTCATAATCCAGCGTTTGACGGTGATGGCTAGGGCAAAGCCGCCGCCGATCATCAACGCTAACCGTTCCATGAATTCGGCCAGACTGATTTGCAGCTCCAGCCCCAGCAACCACAAGGCCATGGCCGGTAGGGTG
>CAUZBE010000205.1:0-5940 GCA_963577885.1 Alphaproteobacteria bacterium | reverse complement strand
TAGTTTTGCAGCTAGTTAATAGCATCGGACGGTCCGTTCGATCGTCCTAATCAAACCTCGCTAGGGCGTCCTGTTGCAACAGATAGCGCTGGATTTTATTGGTGGAGGTGCGGGGGAAGTCAGCGATGATTTCGACGTATCTGGGGATTTTATAGTCGGCGATGGCGCCGCGGCATTGTTTGATGACATCGTCCTGGTTCAGGATGGCGCCGGCGGCGGGCATCACAAAGGCAAAACCGACTTCGCCCATGCGTGGGTCCGGCACACCACAGACCACGGCCTGGCCAATATCCTTGCGGGTTTCCAGAAAACGCTCGATCTCTGCCGGGTAGGCGTTGGAGCCGCCAACGATGAACATTTCCTTGGCCCGCCCGGTAATCTTGAGGTAACCCTCCCCATCCATTTGACCCAGGTCGCCGGAACGGAACCAGCCCTCCGGAGTAATCACCGCCTTGGTCGCTTCCGGATCCTTGTAATAACCCTGCATCACCAGATAGCCGCGCACCCAGATCTCGCCATCCTCACCCACGGCCTTTTCCACGCCGGTGTCGGGGTCGAAGACGCCAATCTCGTAATCGCCGATCGGTTTGCCCTTGTTCTCACAGGTTACTTCAATCGGCGCATCGAAGGCGCTGAGGGTCGTCATGCCCATGGTCTCGGTCATGCCATAGACCGCTTGCAGGGCATCGAAATGCAGGGTCGCCTTGACCCGGCGGGCCGTGTCCGGGGTTACCGGGGCGCCGCCGATCCAGGCCGCCTTCAGGCAATGGGTGTCCCGCGCCTCGACGCCCGGTTGCGCCAGCAGATCATAAAAGTGTGTCGGAATGCCGCCCATGATGGCGATACGCTCCTGTTCGATGAGATCCAGCGCCTTGGCCGCATCCCATTCGTCCATGGTTACCACGCTACACCCATTCTGCAGGGCGGGTAGGGTGGTCGCCACGCTGCCTGCCACATGGTACAGCGGCATATGGCCCAGTACCTTATCGCCTGGTTCCATATGCATGGCGTTGGCGATATTCTGCCCCTCAATCAGAACCTCGTGGCAGTGCATGGCGCCCTTGGGCTGGCCTGTGGTGCCGGAGGTATAGATAATTATCACCGGGTCCTCGACCTGTACCAAAGCCTCCGCCGCCGCCAGGTTCGCCGTGGGACGCAACGGCGCCATCAGGGCATTTTGGGAAATAGTGCCTGGATGTTCCACGCCATCCCACATCACTACGGCGCGCAATTCCGGCAGTCCCGCCACCCGCATCTGACCCGGCACCGCGCTTTCAAAGTCTGGCGCCATGGTGCGGATCATGGACAGATAGTTGATGTTCCAATATTCCGGCATGGCCAGCAAAGCCTTGGCATCGGACTGGCGCAAAATGTATTCGACCTCGGAAATCTTATAGCGCGTGTTGATGGAGACCACGGTGGCGCCGATACGGCAGCAGGCGAACCAGTTCAACAGCCAGGCCGGGCCGTTGGTCAACCAGCAGGCTACATTATCGCCGCGGCCCAGGCCCAGATCCAGCAGACCTAGGGCCAAACGGTCGACCTGGGCGTCAAAGTCGGCATATGAGATCCGTGCTCCCATGCCAACCACAAATTCGTTGTCCGGCCATGTCTGGGCCGAGCACCGTAGCGCCTGGCCAATGGTGACGCCGTGCCAATCCATACCCGTTCACTCCTGCGGCTGTTTCATATCAGGTTGGGCAAAACTTGCGAGGGGGCTGAAAACATACCATAATTTGGCAATATTCGCACTAATGGGCCATTTTCGGTTGCCCGTGCCATGAAGGAGAGCGTTTTGAGTTACGTTCGCTATATTGATAAGACCACGGCTTACTACAAAGCCGAAGGTTATGAAAAGCCTTACCAATGGGCGAAATTTGCCGATGCGCCCTTTACGCCCTTGCGGAAACCTTTGGCAGAAAGCCGCCTGGCCCTAATCTCGACTTCCGAGATTACGGTGCGTACCTGGGAAGATCAGCGCACGCCACAGGAAAAAGGCGAGGCGGCCAATGTTTATGGGGTCCCAACCGATACGCCCGTGGGCGACCTCTACAGCCAAACCCATAGCTATGACAAAAACGCGACGTCTTTGGAGGACGTAAACGCCTATTTTCCCGTTACCCGGTTGTCGGAAGCTCAGGCGGAAGGGCGCTTTGCCAGCTTCGCGCCAACGGCCTATGGCGTGTATAACGCCTATTCCCAGCGCAAGACCCTGGAAGTCGATGCGCCGGAAATTTTGCGCCGTTGTCGCGACGAAGCGGTGGATGTTGCCCTGCTGACACCGGTCTGACCGGTTTGCCACCAGACCGTGAGTCTGGCCGCGCGTTACCTGGAAGAAAACGGCATCCCTACCGTCATCGTTGCTGCCGCCCGCGATATCGTTGAAACCTGTGGCGTGCCCAGGCTGCTATTCACGGACTTCCCTCTGGGAAATCCTTGTGGCGAGCCGGACAATGTGCCCATGCAGCGCCAGATCATGGCCATGGCGCTGGATCTTCTGGAAAGCGCCGAAGGTCCCCGTACGACAGTACAGACGCCGTTTGAATGGTCCAAGGGCGACGAATGGAAAGCCAAGGTGTTCACCCAGGAACAGCCCTGGCAGACCGAAGAGGTCAAACACGCCTGGTTGGAGAGAAAGGCGCTCTACCGCAAGTTGAAAGACGATGGAAAATTTTAGATGACCGTTAAGTCAGTAACGGTTTACTCCACGCCCTTGTGCAAGCCGTGCGAGCAGTTGAAGGCCTATCTGCGGGCTCATGATGTAGATTTCGTAGCCAAGGACCTGATGATGGACCAGGCAGCGGCGGAATTCATCGACAGCCACAACATCCGCTCCTCACCCGTCCTGCAAGTTGATGACGTGCTGCTGTTCGGCCCCAAACTGGGCCCGGAAAAGATCGACGAATTACTGGGGCTCGACTGACCACCTGCTGGACCATTTTCGAGGTTGCGATGGTCAATTAAGGCCGCGACGGTGGCCTGGCGGTTATACGCCGTCCCTGCGGAGCCGTGGATCCTGGCGCACTGGCGTGAACGAAACGGGACTAGCAATCGAACATTGCGTCGATATAGGCGTTGTCCATTTCCTCTCCGGAGCCGGTAATGTACGGTTCGTCATCAACGGCGACCACCGCGACGGCGTCATTATTTTCGAACGGAAGATCCTCGACCACCGGTTCCGGTAGGGTTTTTTCCAGTGCATCGGATTAGGCGCCTTGAGTAGGATCGGGGAAAATATCATCCAGAAACTGGCCTTCGGGCAGCGACACTGTTGAGAGAATTCCCGATGCTGGATTTGGTCTTGAAAATTGTTTTTGTTGGCCCGCTTCACCAGATCGGCCACCACGGCACGGTTGCACCGCGCATGCTCGCGCAGGAAGATGCGGCCCCGCGATGTGATTTTTTGTCTGCCCGATGACAATATTGACACTATTATGAGTGTGATGACCGACAATCGCGCGCGTCACTTACCGGTGATGCGGGACGAGCAGCTCCTGGGCATGATCTCCATTGGCGACGTGGTCAAATTCTGCATAGAGGAAATTGAAACCGAGGCTGCGACCTTGCGGCAATATATCCCCACAGCATAAGACACGGGGTAATTTGCCGCAGGAAATTGCCGCTGCCGATAATCGCCTTACTCCGCCGCGGCCGGAACAGCGCCGGCGGGCAGCAGCCCCGCGGCCCGCAGAGCCTGGCGCAGCCCATCAATTTCAGCGTCGGTAAGCTTCATCAGGGGTGGCCGTACCACCGCCCGCTGTTGCCGCCCCAGCAGAACCAGACATTCCTTCATGCGGTTGTGCATATCGAGGAACGGCGGCGTATAGAAAGCCTGGGCCAGGGGATAGATACGGTCATTGATGGCCTGGGCGCCGGGCAGATTGCCCGCCTTTACGGCCTGAAAAAGAGCGACCTGCAATTCAGGGATCACGCTACCCGCACCCGACAACAGACCATTGGCGCCCATGCTGAGAGAGGCCATCAACCAAGACGAGTGGGTAGTCAACACGGTGATGGGCCGTCCAGCGGCGCCCGACTGCAGGCTGCGAATATGTTTCTCGTGCAGCATGGCGTCGTTGGACCAATCCTTGATAGCCGTAATGGTGGGAACGGCTTCCAACAGGCGCATCAGGGTTTCGAACGGATACCCCAGGCCACTAACCTGGGGATATTGGAAGACGATCAAGGGAAGCCCGGTAGCCTCGGCGATCGTCTTGAAGTGGGTCAGGGCCATTTCCGGCCGCAGTTGCCCGCCCATGATCATACTGTTGGGGGGGAACACCAACAGGGCCGACGCGCCCGCGGCCTCCGCCATGCGGGCCAGGCGCGCGGCTTCAAGGCTGCTGTCAGAATAGATGCCATTGATCATGGGCAACCGATCGCCCGCTTCATCCAGGGAAAATTCTAGAATACGCTGCTGCTCGTCAAAGCTGCAGGCATGCACCTCCGAGGCATGGCCGTTGACCGTGATGGCGGTCAAGCCATCGGTCGCGGCGACATCGCGAAGATGGCTGCGCGAGGCTGCTTCATCGATCATCATATCGTCGCCAAAGGCTAGCAGGGTGGCCGGGATGACGCCGTCCAAGGGCCGGTTGTTGAATACGCTCATTTCAAGCCTCCTATATAACTGGCGTCCGGCATCTAGAAATTGCCGTCGCGCGCCTCGTAGTGGGTTGGCTTATCATAATGCGGTTGGTCCCGTTCAATCCAGTCCACAGTCCAATCGACCATTCGCTCCAAGGGTACCTCCGGATAGCCGAACAGTTTAGATGCTAGCGATGTATCGTTGTGCCAGCCCATGCCGCTTTCCTGGTTCTTGAATGCCGGCGCCAGGCCGAAACGCTTGCCAAACGCGTGGGCCAGTGCCCGGATGCTGACCTGCTCCGGCCCACCCATGTTCAAAGGACGGCTGGGCGTTTCGCAATGGCCAAGGGCACGCAAGACCTGGGCGTTGACATCGCCCTGCCAGATCACGTTGGCATGCCCCGCCCGCAAATCGATGGGCTGGCTCGTATAGACCCAATTTGCGACATCGAACAACACGCCATAGCGCAGATCAATGGCGTAATTCAGCCGTATCAGGCGGCCCGGCGTGCCATATCGGGTTGAGAAATATTGCAACACCCGCTCCCGGGCGACGCAGGAGTTGGCATATTCCCCAATGGGCGTGGGCGCCATATCCTCTTTGCAAAGGGGACCGGTAACATCCGTGAAGGGATAGACGCATAGGGTAGAAAATGCCACGATCCGGGCTTGGGCAAAGGCCTCCGCCACAAGGGCCGGTACGTGGGCATTCATGGCCCATGTAAAGGGTTCATCACCCCCGGTGCCGAACTTGCGCCCGGCCATATAGACCACGTTGGGCAGTATCGGCAATTCGGCTATGGCCTCGCGGTCCAGCAGGTCGCAGACCATAGTTTCGACGCCCCAATCCTCCAGCCGCCGTTTTACGTCGCTATCCGAGAAACGGGCAACCCCGACAATGCGCTTATGCGGCGCGGCGCGTTTGGCCATGCGCGCCAGGCAGGGCCCGACCTTGCCGCCGACGCCCAGGATGATGATATCGCCGTCCAGGGCTGCCAGGTCGTCGATCAAGGCCTGGCTGGGCCGCGACAGTAGATCTTCAAGCGCCGCTACGTCCGCAATGCGATCTGGCAAGCTAGGGGATGTTACAAGTGCCATGGCGCGCTTTCTAGTTTGACGGCAACTTTACCCGGCGACGATACTGCCGCGCTCAATCACGAAGGTCCGATCCAACAGGCCGGCAACATGTTTGTCGTTGGATTCGGCTACCAGGACCGATTCACCCTCGTCCTTGAGGTTTTTCATGATCTCACTCATGCGCTGGGCGAAGACTGGCGCGATCCCCTCGCTCGGTTCGTCCAGCAGCAAAAGTTGCGTCCCCACCATCAGGGCGCGGGCAAAGGCGACGAACTTCTG
>CAUZBE010000204.1:0-5974 GCA_963577885.1 Alphaproteobacteria bacterium | reverse complement strand
GTTCCGGGGTTTCTAAACCGCAAGTAGTTAGACCAACGCGCCAATATTCTGATGTGGGGTAATTTCCGTCCGATCCGAGGTTTGAACCAGATCTAGGCGATGGAGTTCAGCAATGGTTTCGATCGCGTTCCGCCATGACCTTGATGCCGTCGCGCATCGCAGGATTTCTAGAAAACAGCACGCGCCATCTGAACGACGACGCTGGGGTCCATTATTGACAATAGGCAGAAGTCCGTCGATTGCTTGACGATAATCAGAAGTGAAAACCAGTTCCAACGGCATGGTAGCGAATGCATCCTTGGCATAGACTGCCCAAAATCTGTCAGTATATTGCGCCCAGGAGATTAATGTGACCCAAACGCCTATGTGGCAGCTGAATGCGTTGCAAGCAGCCACCACCAACATCGGCCGCTTTATGACCGAAGCGGCGCACCGCTGGAACATAGAGGTCCCCGATTACGCTACTCTGCACCAGTGGTCGGTCGAGCGGCGGGAGGATTTTTGGACCACGGTTTGGGATTTCTGCGCCGTGCGCGCCGCCACCCGTGGCACGCCTATCCTGCGCAACGGCGATGCCATGCCCGGCGCCCAATGGTTTCCCGAGGCGCGCCTGAATTTCGCAGAAAATCTGTTGCGCGGCGATGGACCGGGGGACGCGATCGTTTTCTGGGGCGAAGATCGGGTTAAGCGGACGATCAGCCATGACGACCTGCGGGCCGCCGTTTCGCGCCTGCAACAGGCCTTGCGCGCCATGGGCGTCGGGGTTGGTGACCGGGTCGCCGGCTTTCTGCCTAATTTGCCGGAAACCGTGATCGCCATGCTGGCCACCACCTCTCTGGGCGCGGTCTGGTCCTCCTGCTCGCCAGATTTCGGCATCCAGGGTGTGCTAGACCGCTTTGGCCAAATCGAGCCCAAGTTGTTGTTCGTCGCCGATGGCTATTTCTATGGCGGCAAGGAATTCGACTGCCTGGAAAAAGTAAAAGGCATTGCCGCCCAGCTGACCGGGCTGGAACGCTTGATCATGGTGCCCTATTTGCACCCGGCGCCGCCCCTTGATGGCCTGAATAACGCGGTATTGCTGGCCGATTTCGTGGCGGAGTTCGCCCCCAGCGACATCACCTACACCCAGTTAGGGTTCGATGCACCGCTCTATATCATGTATTCCTCGGGCACCACCGGGGCGCCGAAATGCATCGTGCATGGGGTTGGCGGCACCATCCTGCAACATCTGAAGGAACATCAGCTACACGCCGACGTGCGGCCCGGCGACCGGGTGTTCTTTTTCACCACCTGCGGCTGGATGATGTGGAACTGGCTGGTCTCGGCCCTGGCCTCAAATGCAACGATTTTACTGTATGACGGCCTGCCGGCCCACCCGGACGGCAATATCCTGTTCGACTTCGCCCAGGCCGAGGGCGCGACCCATTTCGGCACCTCGGCCAAATGGCTGGATTCCATCGCCAAGGCCGGCCTCGCGCCGATCGAGAGTCATGATTTATCGCAGATGCGGGTGCTGCTCTCTACCGGCGCGCCACTGTCACCGCAGGGTTTTGATTATGTTTACGGCAAAATCAAGTCTGATGTGCATCTGGCCTCAATCTGCGGTGGCACCGATATCATCTCGTGTTTCATGGGCGGGGTGCCCACTCTACCCGTCTGGCGCGGGGAAATCCAGGCCCCCAGTCTGGGCATGAAGGTGGAAGTATTCGACGAGGACGGCCAGGCCCTGGCGCGCGGCCAGGGTGAACTGGTCTGCACCGCGCCCTTCCCCTGCATGCCCATCAGTTTTTGGAACGACGACGACGGCGCCCGCTATCACGCCGCCTATTTCGACGTCTACACCAACGTCTGGCGCCATGGCGATTGGGTGTCGTTCACCGAACACGGTGGCATGGTGGTCTATGGCCGTTCGGATGCCACCCTTAACCCGGGCGGCGTGCGCATCGGCACGGCGGAGATTTACCGCCAGGTGGAGCAATTGGAAGAAGTCCTAGAAGCTCTGGTGGTCGGCCAGCAATGGGACAACGATACCCGCATCATCCTGTTCGTCATCCTGCGCCCCGGCTTTGTCTTGGATGAAGACCTGGTCAACCGAATCAAGGTCAAGATCGGCGCCGGCGCCTCGCCCCGCCACCTGCCCGCCAAGGTGCTGCAGGTGGCCGACATCCCCCGCACCGTCAACGGCAAGATTACCGAACTGGCAGTCACGGATGTAATTCACGGACGAGAGGTCAAGAACCGTGAAGCCCTGGCCAACCCAGACGCCCTGACGCTGTATAAAAATATGCCTGAACTGGCAGTCTAGAGGATCGATTGATTGCGCCGGTCAATCGATTTTAGAGAGGCCGAAGTCATCCAGAATTGAATACATCGCCGGGACCAGGAACAGCACGAGTACGGTGGTGGCCATCAGCCCAAAGGCCAAGCTGGTCACCAGCGAGATCAGGCGCAGTCGGCCCGGTCTCTATTTAGCATTTGCCACGCCTAGAAAATCCATTTCAATAGCGCCAGGTTTTGACTACCATCCCCATGAATTTGAACCTTGTCTGCCCTCCGCCGCCCTGGACGCCGTTCCGCTGTCCGCCACCTACCGACAGGACCAATGATGTCTAGTACCCTGGATGGGATCGTCATACTCGACCTAAGCACCGGTGCGGCGGCGGCGCTGTGCACCATGCTGTTGAGCGATCAGGGAGCCCGGGTCATTCGTATTGTCGAACGGGCGGCGCCGGCGTTCCGCGACGACGGCTTCATCATTTGGGATCGCGGCAAGGAACGCATGGTGCTTGATCTGGATGACGATCTGGCGACCTGGACGACGGCGGATGCTGCCACGTTCCGGGATTTGGTGGCGGGCGCGGACGTGCTGGTCCAGGATTTTGCGCCAGGTTCGAACCGCCAGAAACTGGTCGCCCCGGAATGGCTGGCACAGGTTAACCCCCGTCTCGTTAGCTGCTCTATTACCGCCTACGGCAAACGGGGCGCGTTGAAGGACGAACCGCCAATCGAGGATCTGGTGCTGGCCCGTATAGGCGTCCTGGGTGGCCTGCCGGGGTTTCGCCCCGCCCCGGTACATCTAGTGCACCCCCTGCCCAACGTCGGCGCGGCGGTGTTGGCCTGTCTGGGCATTGCCGCCGCCCTGCTGGCCCGCGAGCAGACCGGGCGCGGCCGCACGGTCGAAACCTCGTTGATGGCCGGCGCGCTGCTCTATCACCCCAAGGTCATCGCGGAACGCCTCGAGCCGCATGAATTTCAAACACACCCCGCGGGCAGCGCACCATTCTACAGCGTCTACGAATGTGCCGATGGTGAATGGGTGCAACTGGGTTGCGTGCATGTGCGCTTCATCGCCGTCGCGGCGGAATTGATGGGGATTGGCGAGCTGATCGCGGAACCAAGGTTCGCGGAGGGCACCGGTGGTAAGACGGCGGCGGACGAGGCAGAATTGCGAGACGTTGTGGCCCGTGTGATCGCCGGCAGAACCCGCGCCGAATGGGTTGCGGCGTTTGAGGCCGCGGACGTGCCCTTCGCGCCCGCGCAACAGACCGAGGACGGCATGGCCGACCCACAGGTGATCCACAACGAGATGGTGGTCACCATGCAAGACCCCGCACTTGGCCCGGTGGTGCAAATGGGCGTGCCGATTGTCTTTAGCGAAACGCCTGGCAGAATTAAGGGGCCCAGAGCCGCAAAGGCAACCGCCATTCATCTGGATGCGATGCAACCGGCCCCGGCAACAAATACCGGCGAGCCGGATCCACCGCCGCTGGCGGGTATCCGTATTCTGGAAATCACCAATCTTATCGCGGGGCCGACCGGGGGACGGCTTTTGGCCGATCTGGGCGCCGACGTAATTAAGTTGGAACCACTGGGGGGCGATTTGTCCCGGCCCATCGGGCGGACTTATTTCTATAACCTGAACTTCAATAAACGCTCCGTCTCGGTGGACACGAGCAGTGCCGCCGGCAAGGAGGTCGTCCAGCGCATCGCGGCCTCGACCGATGCCTTGCTGGCCAATCTGCGGCCCGGCGCGACCGAGCGCATGGGCATCGGCCCAGCCATAAATCCACGCCTGATCGAGACCCACCTTACCGGCTATGGCCGAACTGGCCCCTATGCCCACAGGCCCGGCATCGATCCCCTGGCGCAAGCATTGATGGGCATGTCGTGGGCCCAGGGCGGCCCGGAGAATACGCCGGTGTTTCCCGCCCAGTTGGCGCCGACCGACTACACCAACGGCGCCTTGGGGGCATTTGGGACGGTCCTGGCGATTTTTGCCCGTACCCGCCACGGCATTGTCCAGCGGGTGGACGGCAATCTATTGAACAGCGCGGCGCTATTAAGCTCGGCATGGTTTTCGGCCTATGCCGGTAGACCGCAACGGCCGCTGGCCGACCGGGAACAATATGGGCTTAACCCCTTCCATCGCCTTTTTTGCCTACGGGACGGTTGGATCTATGTCGCCGCGAAGAATGTGGAGCAGCGCCGCGCGCTCTGCCGGGTCGCCGGCCTCGACGACTCGGATTCAAGTGTAATTGATCCTGATTGCTCCGATGCCGGCGATGTCAAGCATCCAAACGAAACGCCGCTTGCCCAGGCTCTCGCGGCGGCGTTCGCCACGCTTGGGCTGGCGGAAATCCAGACCGAATTGCAGCGCGTGGGCGTGCCCTCGGCAGAGGCGCAATCGGGCGCCAGCGAGCTATTTTTGAACGACCCCCACACATTGGCGAACGACATGGTCGCGACCACGCGGCATCCCATCGTAGGGATGTTGTCAGTGGCCTGGCAGTCAGTCCAATTCGGCAACACACGCGCTACTGAGAAGCGGCCGACACCATTATTGGGTGAGCATTCGGACGATGCCCTGGCCGAGGTCGGTTATGGAGAGGCAGAGATTCGTCAACTGCACGCCGCCGGAGTGATTAAGCGCGAGATGCCCTGATTTTGGGCGGTAATCGTTTCGCCGGGATCTAAACCGCGGCGCCACAGCCGTCCCCAAAAATAAGCCAAGGAGAACGATATGGATGAACTTGCGGGCAATACAGCCATCGTCACCGGCGCTAGCCGTGGTATTGGCGCTGCATCCGCGCGGGAACTCGCCAAATACGGCGTCGCCGTGGTGCTGGCGGCCCGCAACATCGGCGAAATTGAGACCATCGCAGAGGAAATAAACGGCGCGGGCGGCCGAGCATTGGCGGTTGCCTGCGATGTCAGCCGGTATACGGATGTCGCGGCCACCGTGGCTCGGTGCCAGGAGGCATTTACCAGGCTGGATATCCTAGTGAACAATGCCGGCGTCATTGAACCCATCGCTCGGCTTGGCGATTCTGATCCCAAACAATGGGGCCGCGCCGCCGACATTAACTACAAGGGCGTCTATCATGGTTTGCGCGCCGCGATCCCGGTGATGGAAGCCCAAGGCTCCGGCGTCATCGTCAATCTCAGTTCGGGCGCCGCTACCGGTGCCATGGAGGGTTGGAGCCACTATTGCTCCGCCAAGGCAGCTGCCCTGTCGTTAACCCGTTGCGCCCATCAGGAATACGGCGACAGGGGTATCCGGATCGTCGGTCTCAGCCCCGGAACCGTGGCCACCGGCATGCAGGTTCTGATTAAGGCATCGGGGATTAATCCCATCAGCCAGCTAGACCCTTCGGTGCACAGCCCGGCCGACTGGCCGGCCCGAATTATCGCCTGGCTTTGTACCGAAGATGCGGCGGAGTTCTCCGGTACGGACGTGGCCCTTAAAGATGACACCATTCAAAGACGAGCCGGGCTAATCTCATAGTGCCGCGTGGCCGCCGCTGGGTCTTATGCCGCGTCGATCAGGCGGTTGTTGATGGTAAGGCCGGCCCCGGTAGCGGAGACGTTGACAGTTTCACCGTCGCGAACCACACCTTCGAGAATCAGGCCCGCCAGGAGGTTTAGCAATTGCCGCTAGATCACCCGCTTCAGGGGCCGCGCGCCCTAAACCGAT
>CAUZBE010000203.1:0-6028 GCA_963577885.1 Alphaproteobacteria bacterium | reverse complement strand
CGGCCAGCCCGGCCGCGGCGGCCGTCAGGCCCACGACCTTAATCTGAAAACCAATGAACATCCGCGCCATCATCCACCAGGCGGCCAGCGCCAGGAATAAGGTGATGGGCGCGCCCAGATGCAGACGGGTGCCCGTGGTCAGGAGTGGCAATAGGGCGCTATCGGCGAACATGCGCGATTGGGGAAAGGAATAGCCGTCGGGATCCTTCCAGGGCCCATGCACCAGATAGCTCAACAACAGGATCGCCACGTAGGTCAGCATCAACGAGGTGAGGATTTCGTTGGCATTGAAGCGGGTCTTAAAAAAGGCCGGGATGGCGGCCCAGGCCGCGCCCCCCAGCAGACCAGCGAAAATCATCGCTGGCAGAACCCAGGGTCCGGCATCGCCGCCGGCCCATAAGGCGACGCCGCCACCTGCTATGGCACCCAGGGTCAGCTGCCCCTCGGCCCCGATATTCCAGACATTGGCGCGAAAGCCGAACGATAGACCGATACCACAAAGGACCAGGGGCGTAGCTTTTACGGCCAGTTCGGCCAAACCATAAGCGCTTGATAGGGGCTGGATAAAAAAGGCATACAAAACCGCCGGCGGCTGATGCCCCAGGGCCGCGAACAGGACCGAGCCGCAGGCCATGGTCAAAATTACCGCCACCACCGGCGTGGCGTAGACCATTGTGCGGGAGGTCCCGACGCGGGCTTCAAGTCTGGGCCGCACGCCGCTCTCCCTTGGTTTGCGTGCCGTGGCCATCGCCTTGGCCGCCCATCAATAGCCCTATCCGTGCAACGTCCGCATCCGCCGTCACCATGCATTCCGATAACTGCCCTCGGGACAACACCGCGATGCGGTCGCTGATCTGCAATAATTCGTCCAAGTCCTGGCTGACCACCAAAATGGCCGTACCCTGGCAAGCCAGATCCAGCAGGGCGGTATGGATCGCCGCCGCCGCGCCTGCGTCAACGCCCCAGGTGGGGTGTGCCACCACCAAGACCTTTGGTTCTTGTAATAATTCCCGGCCGATAATGAACTTTTGCAGATTGCCCCCAGATAGACTGTTGGCAGGGCTGCCGATCCCGCCTGAAACCACTTGAAAGGATTGCACGATCCGCTGGGCGTAATCCTTGGTTCGCGCAAATATGATATTGCCCCGTGACAACAGTTCCTGCCGGTCGTAGCCGGTCAATAGGGCATTGTCCGCCAACGACATCTCTGGCACGGCGCCGTGGCCCAGGCGTTCCTCCGGCACGAAGGCCAGGCCAAGGCGGCGGCGGCGGCGGGGCCCAAGATTACCCGCGTCTTGCCCCTCGATGCGAATATCCCCGGCGCTGGGGCATGGTTGTTCGCCACTTAACGCCGCCAGCAGGGTGTTCTGGCCATTGCCGGCGACGCCTGCGATGCCCAGAATTTCGCCCGTGGCGACCACGAAATTGATATTTGTTATTGGGGTGCCGAGCAGGGCCGCAGCCGCCAGGCTTAGGCCGCTAACCTGCAGTCGTGCCTTGCCTCTGGGGCGGCCAGGGGGTTTTCTGGCCTGGTCGAAATCCGCGCCGGTCATCAGGCGGGCCAGATCGTAGGCGCTTTCCTGTCGGGGATCGCAACTGGCAACCACGCGCCCTGCCCGCATTACCGTGGCGCGGTCGCACAAAGTACGAATTTCCTGCAGTTTATGGCTGATGTATAAAATGGCGCAGCCTTCATTGGCCAGTTGCCGCAGCGTGGAAAACAAGGCCTCCGCCTCGCCGGGTGTCAAGACCGAGGTCGGCTCGTCCATGATCAACAGGCGCGGCTTTTGCATCAGGCAACGGACAATCTCCACCCGTTGCCGCTCGCCGACGGACAAATCATGCACCACCTGTTCCGGCGCCAGCGCCAGGCCGTAGCGGCGGCCAACTTCGCCAATCTGGGCCGTCAACGCGCTCAGCCCCGCGCCATGATCTAGGCCCAAGGCCACATTTTCGGCTACGGTCATGGAGTCAAACAACGAAAAATGTTGAAAGACCATGGCAATACCCAAACGCCGGGCCTGGGAGGGGGAGGTGATTGTCACCGCCTGGCCGTTCCAAAGAATCTCGCCGCTATTAGCCCGCAGCACACCATAGATGATCTTAACCAGGGTGCTTTTACCGGCCCCATTTTCACCAAGCAGGGCATGGATTTCGCCGGGGCGAAGGGTCAGGTCGACCTGATCATTGGCCAGGCAACCGGGAAATTGCTTTGTGATACCGCGCAATTTCAAACGCTCCGGCGCGGCTGCTTCGGCCATGATATTGTCCACCCCCCTTAGCCTGTCAGCCTATTGGTACCCGCCGTCGTCGAGATTGCAAGGCTATGAGGGCTGGCCGGGCCTTTCATTGCGGACGATCGGCTGGACGAACTGCAATTCTGTATCCCAGGGCAGAAAGATCCAGGTGTCCTGACTGACTTCGGTCATGAAAGTGTCCACCAGGGCGCGCCCGGCGGGCTTGGCATAGACGGTCGCATAATGGGCCTGGGGCAGCATGGCGCGGACCACCCTGGCGGTAGCACCCGTATCGACCAGATCGTCAATGATCAGAACATCCGGGCCGTCACCCTCGACCGCTTTCAGAACCTGGGGCGCGGCCCGGTCCTGGTGATCATAGGTACTTATGCAAATGGTATCGACCAGGCGGATCTCCAGCTCACGAGCCACGATGCAGGCCGGTACCATGCCGCCACGGGTGATGGAGATGATGCGCCGCCACGGCCCTTTTTCGGCTAGACGCCAGGCCAGGGCCCTGCTGTCCCGGTGCATCTGGTCCCACGAAACGGGAAAGCCCTTGCTATAGCTATCTTCCATGCTGGGGCGCCTTAATCTACGAGTTGGCCGTGGCTCGCCAAGGCGGTCTAGACGCTATCGGCCAAGGCTCCGCATGCCCTTATCCAGGCCGTCCAGGGTCAAACCGAACATGCGGTGTCCCATGACCTGTTGCAGCATTTGCAGGGACGGGGTGTATTCCCAGTGCCGTTCCGGCACCGGGTTCAGCCAGCAGGCATGTTTGAAATGGTCCAGCATACGTTCCATCCATACTTGGCCCGCTTCTTCATTCCAATGTTCCACGCTGCCACCCGGATAGACAATTTCATAAGGGCTCATGGTTGCATCGCCGACAAAAATTAATTTCCAGTCCGGGCCGTAAGTATTGAGCAACTGTGAGGTCGGAATGTGTTCCGTGTGGCGGCGCCGGTTATCCTTCCAGATTTTCTCGTACATGCAATTGTGGAAATAGTAAGATTCCAGATGCTTGAATTCCGTGCGCGTGGCCGAGAACAATTCTTCCATGGTGCGGATATGGTCGTCCATGGAACCACCTACATCCAACAATAATAATACCTTGACCGTGTTACGCCGTTCAGGGCGCATCTGAATGTCGATCCAGCCGCCGTTCTTGGCGGTGCTCCTGATGGTGCCGTCCAGATCCAATTCATCGGGCGCGCCCAGCCGAGCGAACTGGCGCAGGCGCCGCAGCGCGATCTTGATGTTACGGGTGCCCAGGACAACGCTGTCGTCGAAGTTACGGTATTCCCGCTTGTCCCAAACCTTGACGGCGCGGCGGTGCCGGGATTTTTCCTGGCCGATGCGGACGCCCTCGGGATTATAGCCGTTGGCTCCAAAGGGTGAGGTGCCGCCGGTGCCGATCCATTTACTACCGCCTTGGTGGCGTTTTTCCTGTTCCTCCAGGCGCTTTTTCAGCTCCTCCATGATCTTTTCCCAGCCGCCCAGGGCTTCGATCTTGGCCTTTTCCTCTTCGCTGAGGTGCAATTCCGTCAGCTTGCGCAGCCATTCCTCCGGGATCTCCGCCGTATCCGGATTATCGGGCGGCTCCAATCCCTTGAAGACGGAACCAAAGACCCGGTCGAATTTATCCAGGTTGCGTTCGTCCTTCACCAGGCAGGAGCGCGAGAGATAATAAAAACTCTCGACGTTGTACTCGGCTACATTGAGGGTCATGGCCTCCAGAAGGGTCAGGTATTCCTTCAGGCTGACCGGAACCTTGGCCGCTTTCAGCTCGAAAAACAGATTGAAGAACATTGCGCTTTATCCCAGGTCTCTATCGGGCTCTCTTTGGGGCTTTCAGATCAATTGTCCTGCTCGCGACGGGCCAGGAATGCCAGCCGCTCGAACAAATGCACGTCCTGTTCGTTCTTCAACAGGGCGCCGTGCAAGGGTGGTATCAATTTTTTCGGATCTTTGTTGCGCAGGATCTCGGGCGAAATGTCGTCGGACATCAGCAGTTTCAGCCAATCCAGCAGTTCCGAGGTGGAGGGCTTTTTCTTCAGGCCGGGAACTTCGCGCACTTCATAGAAAATATTCAACGCCTCGCGGACCAGGGTTTTCTGAATTTCTGGGTAATGCACGTCAATGATTTCCTGCATGGTATCGCGCTCTGGAAAGCGGATGTAATGAAAGAAACAGCGGCGCAGGAAGGCGTCTGGCAATTCTTTTTCATTGTTCGAGGTGATCATCACAATGGGCCGGTTGACCGCCGTAATAGTCTGCTGGGTTTCGTAAACAAAGAACTGCATACGATCCAGTTCCAACAATAAATCGTTGGGAAACTCGATATCCGCCTTGTCTACTTCGTCAATCAATAGCACGGGCGACTGATCCGCCGTGAAGGCGTCCCACAGTTTGCCCCGCACGATGTAGTTCGAGATATCCTTGACCTTTTCATCGCCCAACTGGGAATCCCGCAGACGGGATACCGCGTCATATTCGTACAGGCCCTGGGCCGCCTTGGTAGTGGATTTAATGTGCCATTCGATCAGCGGCCGTTCCAACGCCTTGGCGACTTCATGGGCCAGGACCGTCTTGCCCGTGCCTGGCTCCCCCTTCACCAAAAGGGGCCGCTGTAGGGTAATGGCCGCGTTGACCGCGATCATCAGATCGTCCGTTGCTACATAAGAGTCCGTGCCGTTAAATTTCATCGTTTGCTACGCCATATGTCGTGGGGGTGCCAGGGGAAGAATTTGCGACAATTTAAGGCGCCCGAGCGGATAACTCAAGTGGACGACAAGATAAGGCTGACCCGGTGCGGTAAATGGCTATAATTTGTTTCTCCATGGTGGCTCATCGAAATTGGAATTATTGATGCAAAAACTTGCCCCCTATGACGCGGCCATTCTGCCGGACGGCATCCGTTCCCGTTTTGTCACCGGCGTGAACGGCCTCACCATGCATGTGCTGGAAGCCGGCTTTGCAGACCCTGGTAGGCCCTGCGTGCTGTTGCTGCACGGCTTTCCGGAACTGGCCTATAGCTGGCGGAAGATCATTTTGCCGTTGGCGGCGGCCGGCTATCACGTGGTCGCGCCGGATCAGCGCGGCTATGGCCGCACTACGGGGTGGGACGGAGAATATGCTGGTGATTTGGCCCCGTTCCGCATGATCAATCTGGCTCGGGATGCCCTGGGTCTGGTAGCCGCCCTTGGCTACCCATCGGTCGCGGCTGTCGTTGGGCATGATTTTGGGGCCTCCGTGGCGGCCCATTGCGCCCTTATCCGGCCCGATGTGTTCTGCTCCGTCGTATTGATGAGTGCGCCTTTTTCAGGCCCGCCAACGTTGCCGATGCCGTCTGCCACAGTTGATATCCACGCTGCGCTCGCGGCGCTAGACAGGCCGCGCAAGCATTACCAGTGGTATTACTCAACCCGTCCGGCGAACGGCGATATGATTGCCTGCTCACAAGGCGTGAATGATTTTCTGCGCGCCTATTACCATCATAAAAGCGCTGACTGGGTTGGAAATAAACCCTTCGTCCTGCCGTCCTGGTCGGCGGATGAATTGGCCAAGATGCCCACCTATTACATCATGGATCAGGGCCAAAACATGGCGGAGACCGTTGCGGCAGAAATGCCGTCAAAAGGCGAGGTTGAAGGCTGTGCCTGGCTGACGGATAAAGAACTGGCAGTCTATGCGGGTGAGTTCTCCCGCACCGGCTTTCAAGGCGGGCTACAGTGGTACCGCTGCCGCACTTCTGGGGTTTTTAACGCCGATCTTGAATTATTCGCGGG
>CAUZBE010000202.1:0-6033 GCA_963577885.1 Alphaproteobacteria bacterium | reverse complement strand
GCGATCAGACCAGCGCCATGCCTTCGCCGGTCACTTTTGGGAGTTCGGAGCCGGGATCATCGGCCAAAATCATCTCATTATGGGCCGCGCCGGATTGCACCATGGGGAAACAATTTTCCTCTTGCGCCACGCGCACATCGGCAATTACCAGGCCTTTGGTATCCAGCATTTTCCGAATTCCAGCATCTATTTCACTTGGCTTTTCGATCACCATGCCGGTAGCGCCAAAACATTCCGCCAATTTGACGAAATCAGGCAAGGCCTCGCTATAGGTTTCCGAAAAGCGGCTGCCATGCATCAACTGCTGCCATTGCCGAACCATGCCCATCCAGCGGTTATTGAGAATAAATATCTTCAAAGGCAGCTTATATTGCATGGCCGTGGATAGTTCCTGGACATTCATCATGAACGAGGCTTCACCGGAAATATCCACCACCAGGGAGTCAGGATGGGCCATCTGAACCCCCACCGCCGCGGGCAGGCCATAACCCATTGTGCCCAGGCCGCCAGAAGTCATCCAACGGTTCGGCTCCTCGAACTTGTAAAATTGCGCCGCCCACATCTGATGCTGGCCGACTTCGGTCGTGATGTAGGTATCCCGGCCCTTGGTCAGTTCGTATAGCCGTTGGATGGCGTACTGTGGCTTGATGACATCCTTGCCCTGGGTGAAGGCCAGACAGTCGCGCGTGCGCCATTTTTGGATCATCGTCCACCAATCCCGCAACGCCGCCTCGTCAGGCTTGTATCCGCCGTCCTTCCACCGCGCCAGCAACTGCCCCAAAACCCGGCCAACATCGCCGACAATAGGCAGATCAACGCTGATATTCTTGTTAATCGAGGACGGGTCGACATCCACATGGATCTTGGCCGAATTGGGCGAAAAAGCATCCAGACGACCGGTGATCCGATCATCAAAACGGGCGCCGAGGCAAATCATTACGTCACAATCATGCATGGCGTTGTTGGCTTCATAGGTGCCGTGCATGCCCAACATACCCACGAAGCGGTCATCCGAGGCGGGGTAGGCGCCCAGGCCCATCAGCGTATTGGTAATGGGGAAACCCGTCAGCCGCACCAACTCCTGCAGCCGGGCGCAGGCCTCGGGGCCGGAATTTATCAGGCCACCGCCAGTATAAAAGATCGGCCGCTTGGCCCCGGCCATCATCTCCACCGCTGCTGCGATAGCGTCCGCCTTGCCCGCCATTACCGGACGGTAGGTTTTATGCTGCAGGTTCTCCAGATCGGGTTTTTCGTAATACCCTTGATTGACACAGATATCCTTGGGTAAATCGATTACCACCGGACCGGGGCGCCCGTTCGTTGCCACATAAAACGCCTCGTGGACGATGCGGCCCATTTCATTGGTGTCCTGAACCAGATAGTTATGCTTGGTGCAGGGCCGTGTAATGCCGATGGTGTCTGCTTCTTGAAAGGCATCGTTGCCGATCAGGTGCGTGGCGACTTGGCCGGTCAGACAGATGATCGGTATTGAATCCATCATCGCGTCGGTCAACCCGGTGACCGCGTTGGTGGCGCCCGGACCAGAAGTAACCAGCACCACGCCGGGCTTGCCGGTAGAGCGTGCATAGCCTTCCGCCGCATGTACCGCGCCGCCTTCCTGGCGCACCAGAACATGGCGAATATTGTTCTGGCCGAACAAGGCATCGTAAATGGGCAGTACAGCACCGCCGGGATAGCCAAAAATGACCTCCACACCCTGGTCCGTCAGCGCCCGGATTAAAATTTCCGCGCCACTGAGGGTATCCAACTTCCGGTTCTGTTCCGTACCCGACATAATCTACTCCTAATGCAGCTTGCCGCCCGGCGCCCATCGCTGGCCAACTCGATCACCGCAAAACACCGCGCTGCATGACACCACATACTGCACTGAATAATGCAACAAAGCCCCCCGAAAGAGAGGCTTTGTTGAAATTCGCCGCGCGAATATTTCCGACCGGAAAGCGGCATGGGCGGCCGCAACATAATGCTTCATTGGGGATGGGTCAATATATTTTTTAAAATTAATGGAATGATTTTTTCTGAAAAACTTTGCGAATCTTGCAAAGATATAGACATCCACGAATACATCTTGTTTCGAAACCAGGTCATTTGCCTTTTAGCATAGCGCCGCGTCGCCTGTTGTGCGACCGCCAGGGCCTGGGCACGGCCGATCTCGCCACGGCTATAACGGATCAATTCCGCCACACCCAGGGCCTTCATGGCGGGCAGGCCGGGGTCCAGGCCCATGGCAGCCAGATCGGCGACCTCATCCAGGGCGCCCTGATCCAGCATGGCGGCCAGACGTTCGTCACAGCGGTGGTATAGCTGTTCGCGTGGCCAGGTCAGGACAAAACCATGCCAGGGCGGCGCAAGGACGGCGCTGGTGGCGGCTTGTTGTTGCCAGGTCGCCAACGAGAGCCCGGTGCCCTCTATCACTTCATAGGCCCGGACCAGGCGTTGGGAATCCGTTGGCGTTAAACGCCCGGTCATAAGGGGATCTCGTTCGGCCAGGGCGGCATGCAGACCCGCAGGGCCCAGTTCGCTCAACCTCGCCCGCGCCGCCTGACGGACATGCTCCGGGATAACGGGAATTTTCGCCATGCCTTCGGTCAGAGCTTGAAAATAAAGCCCGGTGCCGCCAACAATGATCGGCAACCGGCCCGCTTGCCGGGCGGCCGCTATCTCGACCTGGACCCGTTCCAGCCAGAGCCCGACCGAGAACGGCGCCGCCACCGATGTGATACCATAAAGGCGATGGGGCGCGGCGGCTTCCTCGTCCGCGCTGGGGCGCGCCGTTAGCACCCGCAATTCCCGGTAAACCTGCATGCTATCGGCATTAATGACGATGCCATTGGACGCCCGGGCCAGTTCGATCGCTAAACCAGACTTGCCGCTGGCCGTCGGTCCGGCTATCAGGATGGTGTTATCCATACCGTAGCGTCTTTCCTGGTCTGTCATGTCTCTAGTGCACATTCTAACTCTTATAGCGAAGCCCTTGACGGACGACCATGTCCGTATCGCGTTGGCGGCTTTACCGCCGGGCACGGCGGTAGATTGGCTGGCGCCGGGACAGGCCTGCGATCTGCGATTTTCTAGCCCAACAGACGCAGAAATGGACGCTGTTGACGGGGCAGCGCGCCAAGCCCTGGCTGGGGCACCGGTGGATTTATTCTGTCAACCGGATGGCCCGGTACGGCGGCGACAACTGCTAGTGGCGGATATGGATTCCACCATCATCACCACGGAATGCATCGACGAGATGGCTGGCGTGCTGGGGCTGAAGGCGCAAGTGGCCGCAATTACCGAACGGGCCATGGCCGGCGAGATCGGCTTTGCGGAGGCGTTGCGCGAACGGGCCGGGATGCTGGCCGGGTTAGCGGAATCCGATCTGCAGGCGGTTTATGATCAACGCATCCGGCTTAACCCAGGGGCCCGGGAACTGGTTTCCACCATGCGCGCCCATGGTGCCCATACCGCCCTGGTCTCGGGCGGCTTCAGCTTTTTTACTGAACGGGTGGCCGCCGCCGCTGGTTTCGACCAACATCAGGCCAACCGTTTGTGCTTCGTTGCCGGCAAACTAGACGGCCGCGTTGGAGAACCAATCCTGGGGCAGGAAGAAAAACTGACGGTATTGCGGTCCTTGGCCACGCAACAAAATCTTGCCGTTGAGGCGACATTGGCGGTGGGCGATGGCGCCAATGACCTGGCGATGGTTAAAGCCGCCGGATTGGGCGTTGCCTATCACGCCAAGCCGGTGTTAGCGCGGGCGGCCCTGGCTCGGATCGACCATGGCGACCTGACCGCCCTACTGTATCTGCAGGGCTACCGGGCCGAACAAATTCAAAGCTGAAGGTCTAATCCAGTTTGGATAATCATCGACGCAGGACTAGCCTTTTCGTTCGCGCGAGTGCGCCCAGCGCATTTTCTTTCTGAAAATGCTCAGATCTTTAGAATTAGAGCACAGCTCCACCGGGGATATCGGGGCGGCGGCGTACAAACGCCGGGCCGCCGTTGCGGCCTTAACTGACCGCTTCAATCTCGAAAATGGTCTGGCTTCCATATCAGTTTGAACGCGGAGTCTAGGCTTTCTTACACTATTTTTTCTGCTGTAGGTTCTCCCGCGGCGCAATTTCCGTATCATCCAGCTTTAGTGCGACAAAACGCCGGTTACCGGTGCGTTGTTGAACCAACAACAATATGGACTTCACCTTCTTCGTTTTGCGCGCCTCGTTAGCCTTGCGAATTTCCTCGATTTGTTGGGCCAGGTCGCCCGGCGTGGCAATCGGGGTCTGTTGCACTTCAACAATCAGATCGCCGGGGCGGAGACCATACTTGGCGGCTGAACTATCGATTGCGACCTCCAAAATGAGTACGCCCTCGACGGATGCTTCCAATTTGAAAGTCTCGCGTGCCTCCGCCGTCAGAGCTGACAAACGCATGCCCAATAACTCCACATCCTTGGCCCGCGACGGCTTGGCTTCCTCTCCTCCCGCCTCCGCCAATTTTTCGGCGTTCTCCTCCATCTCCGCAATGGTGACGTCCAAGGTTATGAGCTTGCCCTTGCGCCAGGCTTCGACCTTGACGGTCTTGCCAATGGAGGTCTCGGCGACAATCCGCGGCAGGGCCCGCATTTCATCGACCGGCTTGCCATCGAAGCGCAAGATCACGTCGCCCTGCTGAATGCCTGCCTTTCCCGCGGGGCCGTCCTCGCCCACGCCGGCCACCAAGGCGCCACCGGCCTTATCCAGGCCCAGGCCGTCGGCAATTTCCTCGGTGACGGTTTGGATGCGCACGCCCAGCCAGCCGCGCCGGGTGCGGCCATATTCGGCCAGTTGTCTAATCACCCGGTTCGCTAGGGCAGAGGGGATGGCGAAGCCAATACCGACACTGCCCCCGGTCGGCGAATAGATTGCCGTGTTGATACCTATCACCTCGCCCGCCATGTTGAACAAAGGTCCGCCGGAATTACCCCGGTTGATGGCGGCATCGGTTTGGAAGAAATCATCATAGGGCCCGGCATTGATGTCGCGCCCACGGGCCGAAATGATCCCGGCGGTTACGGAGCCGCCTAGGCCAAAAGGATTGCCAATCGCCAGAACCCAGTCGCCAACCCGCGCGGTTTCTGATTTGCCCCATTTCAGCGCTGGCAGCTTGCCCTTCGGCTCCACCTTCAACAAAGCCAGGTCGGTCTTGACATCCCGGCCCACCAGCACCGCCTTAAGTTGCGCGCCGTCCGACAGGCGGACGCTGATTTCGTCCGCTTCGGCGATCACATGATTGTTAGTTACCACAAGACCGTTGGCATCAATGATAAAGCCGGAGCCCAGGGACGTCGCCCTCCGGGGGCCGCGGTTCTTGGGCCGGTTTCGTTCCAGAAACTCCTTGAAGAATTCCTCGAACGGCGAGCCGGGGGGCACCATGAATTCAGGCTGGCTTTTGTTGCCCTTAATCACCTGGGTGGTGGAGATGTTGACCACTGCCGGCGACAGGCTAGCTGCCAAATCGGCAAAACTATCGGGCGCGCCGCGGGCCTGGCCTGCCATGGGCAAAAACAGCAGCCCGATGATCGCCACGGTGGCGGAGATGGAGGCTGCGGCTGTGCCGGTCCAGAGATTGGATATCGATGTGCGGATCACGTAAATTCTCCCCTGTACAAAGGCGGCGGGGATGGTCTGCGCTCCCCCGCCAGATTTGTTGACCTAAGAGTTATTGTGAAACATGACGCCGTGCAAGCTATCCGCCATGTCGGTTACTGATCCGTGACTTCGGAATTAAATGTGACAAAACCTTGGCAGCGTTGAAACATCACGAAGTTGCCCATCACTTCACTGTGAAAATTCGAGCCCGCCCGAACAGTTTATCCATTATTTGAAGCGGGGCGACCGTTAAAAAAATGTCTTTACTAGCCAAACAGTTCCGACGCCGAAAGTCGCGGCGCCCAGGCCGCTAAGGCGCAAGGCATCGTCGGATTGTTGGATCATTACCGCCATCAGGCGCTTCATGCCGGTGGGGAAGGCGGCATAGAGGCCCCCT